>CAZJHS010000033.1:28302-29154 GCA_964545895.1 uncultured Chitinophaga sp.
CTTGGTTTACTTACCTATGTAATTCTATTTAACAAATAAATGAAACATTTAAACATGAAAAACTGGAAGGTTGCAGGGATTGCAATTTTCGGTAGCATGAGTTTAGTCCTAGGCTCTTGCAAAAAAGAAATTACAGAAACTAATGCTACAAACAGCCTAAGTACAAACACCAATTACACAGCAGCAATTATTAGTAACCAGCTAACCAAATTTTGGGCTAACTACTCTGCCTTTAAAAACGTACCACTAGAAGCAGGAACTAGTGCCGATTTAGACGGATTATTAAATGATGCTGAAATGCTAAGCACCTTACACTACAGCTTAAACACCGCATTAACTGAAGTTGATACAACTTACGAGGTGGTAACCACAGCAGAATTTTTAAACGACTTAACCCTTACTGGTGAAAATACTTTTACCAACGAAAATATTTGTGTATTTTTTGATAAAACATTACAATCAATAAAGACTTACACCAGTTCAACAGAATTAACAGAACGAAAAATACATGAAATTAACTTAGAAATGGTAAGCTATAACGATAGTACAGTTACTATTAAAACCACGGTAAAATTTTCGGGTGGTGAGTTATATGCTACATCGGATTTAGATTGGACAAGCTCACAAAGTCCATATTTAGCTAAGTTTGATCAAAATACCAATATTCCCTGGGTAGCTAAATCAACAGCAGAGCAACGCAAATTTGATCCTACGAGAGTGACATATAATTATTTTAACTTCCTGTTAAACAACAATTGGAATATTACCTCATCAGGTGTAGCAACAATACTAGCGAAATTATCTAATGATAAAGCTGCATCGACATCAGAATTCATTCCTTTTCCAGGGGAT
>CAZJHS010000034.1:0-28785 GCA_964545895.1 uncultured Chitinophaga sp.
TAGCCAAATGCTCATCGCCATAATAGCCTTGGTAGTATTGCGAGTAGTACTTACGTGCATAATAGCCATAACCTTTGTTGTAGTATCCGCCATAGTAGTAGTATCCACCACCACCATAATACCCTCCATAGGCCGATTTATATATAGAACCGTATGCAGCCGAGCTATTATCGTATGAGTTTAAGATGGTATAAATATTTGGGATATTATTATCTAAGCTTAAGCGGTCAGGTATTACTGCAAAATCTCTGCGTGAATACTGCGAACGAATAATGAATAAGTTAATATCAGCATGGGTCATTAAACCAAAAGAGTCAGACACTAAACCCACAGGTGCGGTATCGAAAAATACATAGTCGTAGGTTGCTTTAAGTTGGTTAATCATTTCCAACATACGCTCAGTTTGTAATAATTCTGAAGGATTTGGAGGTGTTGGTCCTGCAGGTATTACATCTAAATTTTCGAATTCCGAAGGATGGATGATATCAGCTAATTCATGTTTACCAATGAGGTAGGTAGTTACCCCCATATCGTTACTCATGTTGCGGAAAGTTAGGTGGATTTTAGGTCTGCGTAAATCGCAACCCACTACCACTACTTTGTACCCTAGCAAAGTTAATGAGGCTGCTAAGTTTACCGTACAAAATGTTTTACCTTCACCACTCACCGATGACGTTACACAAACCACTTTGTGAGTTTCGCCCTTTAATATAAAGTTGATGTTGGTACGAATACCTCTTACCGATTCGCTAAACACAGATTTAGGACTTTTCATCACGTACAGTTCGTAACTATCGTCCATTTCTTCATCTTCTAATTTCTTTATCACACCAATTACAGGTGTTTTACTCAAAGCTTCAATAGTTTCTTTATCTGGAATGCGGTTGTAAATAAAACGTAGAATAAAGATAAATGCCACCCCTAAGCCTAAACCAATTAAAAATGCAATGGCATAAATGCGGTCGGGTACAGGATAAAATGGATTACCAGGTACCACGGCTTCGTCAATAATGGAGGCATTGGCGGTGATGGAAGATTTGCTGATGCGCGTTTCTAATTTTTTCTCCATCAAGTATCCGTATATTTTTTCGTTTACTTTAAAGCTGCGTTCTAAATTAAGCAGGGCTTGTTGTTTTTGTGGAAGGGCAGATAACTTACGCTGTGCTAATTGTAACAGGTTGTTGTTATATGCAATGCGGTCTTCTAATTTGGCTTGGGCAGATACCAAAGCTCTGGCTAATGCCGATTTAACTTCGGTAATTTTACGTTCACTCTCCAGCATAACTGGGCTGTTGGGTAATGACTTTAAACTAAGTGAAAGTCTTTCCAAAATAAGGCCATTCAGCAACTGCAACATCTCTGGTAAATCTTGGGCATCTTCAGGGTCAAGAAGTACTAATTCTAATGTTTTATTATTGGCTTGTTTGATTTGAGTACTGAGTTTACTCAACATTTTTTTCTTGAGTTCCATGAGACTTTTTTGGGTTTCTAACTCCGTTAGTTTCTCAAATTCAGCCTTTCCTATATCACTCAATTCAACCCCGCTGTTTTGGGTTTGGAAGTCGGTGAGGTTTTGTTGCGATTGATCTACTTGTGCGGCCAAATCGTTGATTAAACCATCAATAAAGGAAATGGTCTGTTCAGCGGCTTGAGCTCGGGTGTTTACACTCTCTTGGATGTATACCTTAGCTGTAGCGTTTACAAACGCAGCAGCTTTAGCCGGCACGTCCGACACATAACTTAGTTTTAGTAAGCTAGTCCCCTTTTCTAACTCTACATCTATAGCAGAACCTATCGCTGATGCTTGCTGAAATGGATTTAAAATGCGAAAGATGATTTCTTTGTTTAAAACCGGGGCAACGCTATATCCCAGAGGTTTTTCTACTTTTACAATACTAGACCCCAGTAAAATACTGTCGTGCAGGCGGTGCTTGCTTTCAGGAGATTTTTCATTTTGTTTGATGATGAAATGCTCCTCATCGGTAAATTTAATGATGTAGGATTTGCCATAATCAGCCGAATCAATAAACAATGGTTCTATGTTGTAATAATAAAAAGGGTAAATCTCGGAAGTAACTATCTGGCCTTTTTGGAAGTAGGCAATTTGATAGTTTAATTTTTTTATAGTATGCAGCGCTAAGCTTCTTGATTTAAAGATTTCAGACTCTGTTTTGAGCTGATTTTCTATTCTGCCTGCAATACGTCCATAACGGAATAAATCACTCATTTGACTTCCCTTGTCATCGTCAAATTTAATATACACTGATGTGGTGTATAAGGGCTTGGTGTAGCGCAACATAATGTAGGCTACAGATATAGAAGTAAGAATAAAAAGTGCAATGATGTACCACCTGCGTATAATTACCTGCCCCAAACGATTCACATCAATGGTGCGATCGGTTTGTTCTTGTAAAAATTTAAGTTGTTCGTTAGAGTTCATGAGGTTTATCTGGTAGCTTTTACAAAATTGTAAATTTGTAGAGTAAGTATGGTTAATTGGCTGATAGTAAGTACAACAAAAGTAATACCTTGCACTGCAGTTAGTGATTCCGTTTGTGCTTTAAATCCGTAGGGTTCTACATATACAATATCTCCATCTTGAATAATGATGGCTTTGTTGTCCAATGCTTTTAATCGTTTTAGGTCTACTAAAATAACTTCCTTACCACGTATAATTTTAATACTACCTTTCTTACCTGTGTCTTTAAATCCTCCTGATAAAGCAATGGCATCAACAAGTGTGGTGTTTTCTTTATCTAATAATATTTTTCCAGGGTTCAATACCTCTCCTAAAACGGTTACAGATAAGCTCGCAATATTTACCTCAATGATGGGGTTTATCACAAATTTACCATAATCACTTTCTAGTTTTTTAGCGGCTTCTAAACGGGTTAACCCCACTATGTTGGTGCGTCCTATTAAGGGCAGGGTAATGGTGCTGTCGTAATTTACCAAATATCCTCGTTCTCCTTGTCCATTAATGTTAGCGGTTGATGTTGCACTTTGCATAGCAGCACTCCCAATATCGTAGTTATTAAGAAAGTTAACTACGATTCTGTCGCCTGGCTTAATGCGGTGTTTGTAATTAGCAGCATTTTTAACAGCATTGCTATCGCCACCAAATATGTATACTGCTTCTTTGGTTTTTATTTTTTTCTCTGTTTTAAAGAGTACATTTTTACGTTGATAGGAGCAACTGGCTAGTAGACTTAATAAAAGCCATACCATTAACACGGGGTAGCGTTTGCTGATAATTTTTTGCACGTGGTTTAATTAGTTTCTGCAATTATAAGGGTTATATGTTAATTTTTTTGTACTGATTTGGATATAATTTGGGGCGAAAAAGAGTTATGAGTGTTGAGTTATGAATGTTGAATGTTGAATGAAACTTCAATCTAACATCTATTCTCCATCTTCTAATCTTTACCGCAGAGCTCCACAGAGGTTTCGTTGAGGAATTTGAGTCATTGACGCGAGTGAGTGAGATTGCTTAGCAATTGAGGAGGGGGGGGAGTTATGAGTTATTAATGTTGAGTTATTGAAAGTTGAAGTGGTTTATGCTTTTTGTTTATGGCTGATGGCGAGCAGCAAAGAGCTAGTGCCAAAGGCTAAAAGCTAACTGCCAAAAGCTAAAAAGTAGTGAATGTTGAAGTGGTTTATGGTTTATGTTTTTTTGTCTATGGTTGATGGCGAACAGCAAAGAGCCAATAGCTAATTGCCAACAGCCAATTAACCACAACGCCCACAACGTCCCGATACTTCGGGAGCACTAAGATCACAAAGATTGACTTTGTCATTATCGATATTTTTCTGAGAGGGACTTTTCCTTGTGAACTTTGTGAAAAAACTTTGTGCCCCTTATGGTAAAGATTGCTCAAAGAGAGCATAGAATATCTCGTGCCAAAGGCTAAAAGCTAACTGCCAAAAGCTGAAAAGTGTTAAGTTACGAATGTTGAATGCTTAATGTTGAATTAACGGTTAACGGTTTCAATTTGAGGAGGAAACTTAATTTAACAGACATAGCTTATTGAACACTCCCAACTAACGTCCAACTTCTATCTTCCAACCTCTAATATCAAATTACCGAATCATCCAATTATCTAATCTACACATTTACACATCTTCACATTATCCCTTCCCTAAGCTCCGTGTTCTTCAATAATTTTAGTAAGCCACTTTAGCATCATAAAAATACCTAAAGCTGCTACCATTACAATAAGGCAGTTTACGGCAAAGAAATAGGATTTGTCTTGGTAGTTATCCCACAAAGAGGCTAATACGCCACTTAGTTTATTTCCTATGGCGGTGCTCAGCATCCATCCACCCATCATTAAAGCTGCTAAGCGTGGTGGTGCTAATTTAGACACCAGTGATAATCCCATTGGACTGAGGCACAACTCGCCAACAGTTATTACACCGTAAGTGCCAATGAGCCACCATGCACTTACTTTTTCTGATCCATTCAACCCTACATTAACTGCTGCTATCATCACTGTAGTTGATAACGCGGTTATGATTAGTCCCCAAAAGATTTTGCCTGGGGTACTCGGTTCAAATCCTTTTTTACGTGCAAACAAGAAAAATCCTACCACCAATGGTGTTAAAATAACCACAAAAAATGGATTGATGGATTGAAATAATTCAGTAGAAAGTAACTGTGCTTTTTCTCCTTCTTGAGGAAGTTTATCAGCAGGAATATTTTTAAAGTAATGCGGGTAATCAATAATCTTACTTGGCTTACCATCGGCACCTTTTATGGGTCTAAACTGATTGTCGATAGCCACTACAGTGTCTTTGGTATAAGTTACTTCTTGCACCATGCCAAGTGTTTTTGTTGTAGGAACCACAGCTGCAGGAAGTTCACGGTTGGTATAGCTTTCGGCCCAGGTGGTGAGTGCTGTTCCGTTCTGTTTAAATATGGCCCAAAAAATAACTACTACGCCCATAATGGCCAATAAGGCTGAAATGGGTTTGCGGTCTTCTTCACTACTACGTACTAGTAATGATACATAGAATAAAATGATAGGAATGGCACCGAAAATAAATGCATCTGTACTATCGCTACCAAAAATATTTCCAGGAATAAACCAGCCTAAAAAGCCAGCTATAATTGCAGGCAATAACACAATGCCGAGTATTTTACCTACGCTCATGTCTTCTGGTTTTGCCGGCTTAATTACATCAGCGTGTTTGTAATGTTTATTACCTGCCCAGAATATACTGATACCAATAAACATGCCTATCCCCGCTGCAAAAAATGCATATCCCCAACCAAAATTATTGCGTAAGTAGGCTGCAAAAAAGTTACAGATAAAGGCGCCAATGTTAATACCCATATAAAAGATATTGTATCCTGCATCTTTATTAGCTTTGTATTGAGGTTCGTTATATAAACTACCCAATAGGGTTGAAATATTAGGTTTGAAAAATCCGTTACCGATAATCATTAAACCTAAGGCAATGTAAAAAGTTGTTTCGCCAGGAATAGCTAAACACATGTAGCCTAATCCCATTAATATACCTCCGATGGTAATGGAAAGTCGATAACCCAGCACTCTATCTGCAAGTAATCCACCAACAAAAGGTGTAATAAATACTAAGGCTATATAAGTACCAAAAATATCCGAAGCATCCTTTCTATCTAGGGCTAATCCTCCTTTGTCAATATCAGTCATGTACAAGAAAAAGATTCCTAACATTAAGTAATATCCAAAACGTTCCCACATTTCGGTAAAGAATAAAAAGGGTAATCCTTTAGGGTGTTTGTTTGTAGTTACAGTGTTTTCTGACATGGTGGCAATATAAGTGGTTTTTGGAAAAAATGAATTGGTTTTTGGTTCGTGGTTTTTAGTTTATGGTTTGTGGTTTTTTGTTTTTAGTTTAGGGTTTTTAGTTTAAATAATCCATCCTCCATCATTCAACATTTAAATACTACCTCCAACTTCTAACATCCAGCATCTAATCTCCAACTTCCAACCTCCAACATCCAACCTCCAACCTCCAGTCTCCAGCATCTAACTTCCAAGTCCAAAAACAAAAAAAGCCGTCCGTAGACAGCTTTTTTTAGTTGAAATAGTTATGTTACACAATTTTTTTGTAACGTACACGGGTTGGTTGAACATTACCCATGCGTTGTTTTTTGTTTTCTTCGTAATCGCTGTATGCACCTTCAAAAAATACAACTTCCGAGTTTCCTTCAAAAGCTAAAATATGGGTAGCAATTCTATCAATAAACCATCTATCATGGGAAATTACAACCACACAACCTGCATAGTTTTCAATTGCTTCTTCTAATGCACGTAAAGTGTTTACGTCAATATCATTGGTAGGCTCATCAAGTAATAATACGTTTCCGCCATCCTTTAATGTCATAGCTAAATGCACACGGTTACGCTCACCACCACTTAGTACACCCACTTTTTTACTTTGGTCGTTTCCGCCAAAATTAAATTTGCTGATGTATGCACGGGCGTTAACTTGTTTGCCACCAACTAGCATGGTTTCTGTACCACCGCTAATTACCTCAAATACACTTTTTTCAGGTAATAAGTCTTTATGACTTTGATCTACATAGGCAACTTTTACAGTTTCACCCACTTTAAAGTCTCCACTGGTAGGCTCTTCAAGGCCCATCATCATTTTAAATAAGGTAGTTTTACCTGCACCATTCGGGCCTATCACCCCAACAATACCACCACGAGGCAATGAGAAACTTAAGTTTTCGTACAATAATTTATCGCCATAAGCTTTGCTTACATTTTTGGCTTCAATTACCACATCACCCAAGCGCGGCCCTGGAGGAATAAACAACTCTAACTGTTGTTCTTTTTCTTTAGTTTCTTCGTTTAATAATTTATCGTAGGCTCCTAAACGTGCTTTTTGTTTGGCTTGGCGGCCTTTGGCACCTTGGCGAACCCAGTCTAACTCACGCTCTAATGCTTTAGCGCGTTTGCCTTCGGCTTTTTCTTCGGCTTTTAATCTATTGGCTTTTTGTTCTAACCAGCTGCTGTAATTTCCTTTCCATGGAATACCTTCTCCACGGTCAAGTTCTAAAATCCATCCCGCAACGTTATCTAAGAAGTAGCGATCATGCGTTACAGCAATTACAGTACCTGGGAAATTTTTCAAGAATTGCTCTAACCAATCAACCGATTCTGCATCCAAGTGGTTGGTAGGCTCATCCAATAATAAAATATCGGGGTTACTTAAAATTAAACGGCAAAGAGCTACACGTCTGCGTTCACCACCACTTAAAACACTGATTGGCGTTTCTGGGTCTGGGCAACGTAAAGCATCCATTGCTTTTTCTAAAGTGGTGTCAATTTCCCAAGCATTGGCTGCATCAATTTTATCTTGCAATTCAGCCGAGCGGTTCATTAACTTTTCCATCTTATCACCATCTTCGTAATTCTCTGGTAATCCCATCGATTCGTTAACGGCATTATATTCATCAAGCAAAGCCATTGTTTCGGCCACACCTTCTTTTACAACATCAATAACAGTTTTACTTTCATCAAGGTTTGGCTCTTGTTCTAAGAAACCAATTTTATAGTTTTTGCTATCAAATACTACTTCTCCCTGAAAGTTCTTATCAATACCTGCAATAATTTTTAGGAGGCTTGATTTACCTGATCCATTTAAGCCTAACACGCCAATTTTGGCGCCATAAAAAAACGATAGGTAAATGTTTTTTAGTACTTGTTTTTGTGGAGGGAAAGTTTTGCTTACCCCAGCCATCGAGAATATTATTTTGTGATCTGTCATATCTACTATGATGTATAATAAAGGGTGCGAATTTAAAGTTTAACCTGCATTTAGTTAAATAAAGTTTGGGTTGTGTGCAATTATTTAAAAATTGATCAAAAAAAAGAGCTTATTAGGTATTTCCCAATAAGCTCTTTTTTATAAGTAATGTGTAATATTAGTGGCCCCAGCCTGTAACAACACCCGTTTTGTTAGGGTTAACACACATAACCGGAATACGTGCTGAGGTGTTTACAATTTGTTGCGCATACGTTCCAAACACCAATTCGCTAAAGTCTTTATCTTCGCTTTGAGTCATAATTAATAGCAAATCTGCATTAATGCTTTCTGCATAATTAATGGTTTCGTCAGCAAAATTACCAGCCAATTTATGTTTAATATGGGTGGTGTATTTGATCCCTTTTTCTGTTAAAATATTTTCAATTTGGTGTAATCCACCTTGTATTTTAGCATCTAAAATTTCATCATTGGTACTAAAGCTAAACAAGTGCACTGTTGAACCATAAGCTTTAGCTAAATGTATAGCCCATTTTACTTTTTGACGAGACTCTAAAGTTAAATCTACGGGGAAAACAATGTCTTTGTATACGTTTGATGTTTGACCCGATTTTACCACAATAACGGGTACTTTACTGTGCATAATGGTGCGTGATGAGTTGCTGCCAATAAGTTGACCCAAACCCGATGCACCGTTAGAACCCATGATAATACTATCGCAACCTAACTCGGTAACCACCTCTTGTGCTACGTTGTAAATTTTGCCGGTTTTAATATGTAATGAGCAATCAATACCATGATTAGCTTTAATTTCATCAGCTAATTTTTGTAAGCGTGCTAATGCAGCTTCTTTTACTAATGTCTCTTCTTTTTCACTTCTGCCAAAACCCAAAATACCGCCTAAAAAGGCATCTTCAATAACATATAATAAAGCTAAATTGTTGTTAAAGTGTTTGGCCACATCAACCGCATGATTCAATGCATGCGTTGCAATTTCGCTGAAGTCTACAGGAACGAGGATCGTGTTTTTTTGTGTTGTTTGCATGATAATATTAGTAGTAATTTGCTTGCACAAATATAGCAGCCGAATTAAATTTACCTAATGACATTAGCCATTTTAAAAAAATATTAAATATCATGAAAGAAATTATAGCAGAGAGCGAATTGGTTTTAAATGCAGATGGCAGTATTTACCATTTACACTTGTTACCCGAAGATATTGCGGATACTATTATTTTGGTGGGCGATCAAAATCGTGTACCTGAGGTTTCGAAACATTTTGATAAGCTTGAAGTAAACAAGGCTAAGCGCGAATTTATTACGCATACAGGTTATATTGGCAAAACACGTTTATCGGTCATATCAACAGGTATTGGTACTGATAACATTGATATTGTAATGAACGAATTAGATGCATTGGCCAACATAAATTTAACCACGCGCGAGGTAAACGATAATCCCAAAAGTTTAAAATTAATTAGGATGGGAACCAGTGGTTCGTTGCAAGCCGATGTGCATGTAAATGATGTGCTCATTAGTTCGCATGGCTTGGGGTTAGACAGCTTAATGCAGTTTTACGATTACGAAGAAAACGATGAAATATCGGCAATGGTTACGGATATTGATGAGCAGTTAGATTTGCTTTTTGTAAGCCCGTATTTATTTAAAGCACCAGGCAGTTTATTTACCCAATTAACACCTTATTTTAAAAGTGGTATAACGGCTACTTGCTGTGGTTTTTATGCCCCACAAGGTAGGATGTTGCGCACGCAAGCCAAGTACGAAGATTTAATTGCCAAACTATCAGCTATAAATACACACGGCCAGCGGGTAACAAATTTTGAGATGGAAACCGCGGCCATTTATGGATTAGCCACATTAATGGGGCACGAGGCTGTTTCGGTAAATGCAATTTTGGCTAATCGCATTAATCACACGTTTAGCCATAATCCGCAGGAGGTAGTGGATAATGCAATTAAACAGCTTTTGGCGCATTTAAGTAGTTAATAAAAATATTTGGGTTGATGTGTGCTGACGCGAATACACAGTTAATCAGCTGTTTTGTATAATGAGTGGTGGTGGCAATGTAATATTATTTGCTAAGGTTGGTATTGATTAAATTTATGTTTTTTTACTACTCAGAATCATTAAATTTGCCCCCACTTCGCAATTGAAAATATCGAATTATGACAACCAATTCATCAATAGTAGAACAAATTCTAGCCAATGCTGGTGAGAAATTTGTAAATCTAACACCTGCACAATTGGTGCAACATGCCATTAAAAATGGCGAAGGTGTATTATCTGACTCAGGTGCGTTAATGGCTGATACCGGAGAATTCACGGGTCGTTCGCCAAAAGACAAATTCTGTGTGGCTGATGCTAAAACCGAAAACACCGTTTGGTGGGGTGATGTGAATCAGAAATTTGAGCCCGCTAAATTTGATGCACTTTTAAACAAAGTAATCAAACATTTTGAAGGCAAAAGAATTTACGCACGCGATGCTTATGCTTGCGCTGATCCTCGTTTCCGCTTAAACATTCGTGTGTTTAACGAAACTGCATACCACAACTTATTTTGCAACAACTTGTTCCTTCGCCCAACTGCTGAAGAGTTAACAAATTTTGCTCCTGAGTGGTTAATCATTAACGCGCCTAGCTTTAAAGCTGTGGCTGCAGAAGATGGCACTCGTCAGCATAACTTCACCATGATTGATTTTAGCCGTAAAATTATTTTAATTGGCGGTAGCGGTTACACCGGTGAAATGAAAAAAGGTATTTTTACCGTATTAAACTACATTTTACCTGAAGAAAAAGGCGTGTTATCAATGCACTGCTCAGCTAATATTGGTAAAAAAGGTGATACTGCTGTATTCTTTGGTTTATCAGGTACTGGTAAAACAACTTTATCTGCTGATCCAGAACGTAAGTTAATTGGTGATGACGAGCACGGTTGGGCTGAAGATAGCGTATTTAACTTTGAAGGTGGTTGCTACGCTAAATGTGTAGATTTAACTAAAGAAAAAGAGCCTCAAATTTTTGATGCTATTCAGTTTGGTTCATTGTTAGAAAACACTCGTTTTTATCCAGGTACAACTACTGTTGATTACACTAATATTTCAGTAACTGAAAATACACGTGCTGCATATCCAATTACTTTAATTGATAACATTGCAGTACCTTCTGTAGGTAAAACTCCAGAAAATATTTTCTTTTTAACTGCTGATGCATTTGGTGTATTACCTCCAATATCTAAATTAAATGCCGGACAAGCAATGTACAGTTTTATTAGTGGTTACACCGCTAAAGTTGCTGGTACAGAAGCTGGTGTTACCGAGCCTCAAGCTACTTTCTCTGCTTGCTTCGGTCGTGTGTTTTTGCCATTACACCCAGGTAAATACGCTAAAATGTTAGGCGAAAAATTAAAAGCTAATCCAAATATCAATGTATGGTTAATTAACACCGGCTGGACTGGTGGTGCTTATGGTACAGGTTCTCGTATGAAATTATCATACACCCGTGCTATGATTACTGCTGCTTTAAACGGAGAGTTAAACAACGTTTCGTTTGAAAACCATGCAGTGTTTGGTTATGCAATGCCAACTACTTGCCCTAATGTACCTGCTGAATTATTAAACCCACGTAACACTTGGGCTGATAAAGCAGCTTACGATGCACAAGCAAATAAATTGGCAAACATGTTTGTTAAAAACTTCGAACAATATGCTGCTGGTGTTGATGCTGAAATTATCAACGCTGCACCAAAAGCTACTGCTAACGCTTAATTAAATAGTTAATTATACTGTAAAAGGCGACCTCAAAAGGGTCGCTTTTTTTGTGTCATCAATTTCTATTAGATTCGCTTAATCTCTATCAAAAAAACTCATTTAATGGCTCGAGTAGGTCTATTCTGTTTTTTTTATTTGTTATTTCTTATTGGGCTTAAGGCACAAGATAAGTTTATTTTGAGATATGATGTTGGTGTATTCGCTCTGGATTCGACACAAAAAAGAGACTTATTGAATGCAATACATTCATATTCCAAATATTCAATAGACTCCATCATAATTAGAGGGTTTGCTGACTCTTTGGGTAATTATCAAACTAATTTGGAACTTTCAAGGAAAAGAGCCAAAGGTGTTGCTGATTATTTTAGGAGAGAGCTTCCATATCGGGTTAAGTTTAAATATTATGCGGTTGGTGAGGCTAGCAAGAAAATTGAAAACATTGACAGAAGAGTAGAGGTTTTAATACATGCAAAAGAGCAAAGTAATGACACACTACCGGATACAGTTTCTATGGGACATCCTAAATGTATTACAACTGCATATGATGTTTTGAGTGTGACTAGGATATATTCAATACGAAAATTGAAGACCGATTTTGTGGTGTTGGAAATGGAAGCTAACCATTTACTATCTGGTAAGAAAAGAATTAAAGATTCTCTTTATTACGCTGTAGTTAGTAATGACTCAACCATAAGATATGTTAAGTTAAAGTGGCGTAAACGTGGATCAGGTGTATTGTGGTGGGCAAGGACAAGATACCAGATTGAAGTGCCAAAATCAAATTTTGATTCTCATAAGGTTTTTTACTTAGCTGATTTGCCCTGCAAAGTATGTGGTTATGTGATAGGGGATACATTGGCTATTAAGCCCAAGATTGATTCTTGTTTGGTTAATGATGCAATGATATCTTACAACATTCAATACAAATCGTCTTTGTTTAACAGAAAAACCATTGAGATACGAGTACCGCGTGAATTTGTTAGCCAAGACTTAACATACTATTATTTAAGTAATTCAAATGATTACTTGAAGTTAGATTGGCTCACGAAATCAGGTAAGAGAAATGGGGTATATTTTTTTGCTGCTCTCCCTTTAAAAAAGGATGAATATAAAATAGAACCCGTATTCCATACCTCACCTATATTAAAACGTGTTGCTTGTTGCCATCAAATTGATACTTTTAAATACGAACATTACAAAGGTTTTATGCCTGGTCCATGTTTATGGAATGGAAGTATTGAACTGAGTGGAGAGGTTGGTAATTACCATTTTCAACGTAAAGATATCAGTTATGTCGGACTAGGAATATATAAGGAGGGGACTAAGGATCAATTTAACCTCATGGTTGGAATTGATATCAATAAAAATAGTGTCATAAACTTAAGGTATCAGTATAATTATCTTACCATGCCTTTCGCTCTTCTAAATCCATTTTCATCTTGGGGCGATTTTTCAGTTGGGGTGTTTAAGGAGAGAAAGTATTTTTTTAGATTATATACGGGTTCGTCTTTAACAATTGCCGAGTTAAATCAAGTTGGGAGATTTACGCATCAAGATTTGCATTTAGGGGTTTCTATTGCTTCTGAAAAAAGTGTTATAAAAAGAATTTATTGCCAATATGGATACGGTTACGACTATACTCAAAGTTTTGATAGGCTATTTACGCCAATTTTAAACTATGGTATTATATTTCGGTTGATAGAAATAGTTAAGTACCCATTACCAAGATTGACTTTTTAATGGGTTGATATTTGTAGTTTACTCGTAAAAATATACACGCTTTACCCTTTGCGAAATTCCAGTTAAAACCTCGTATGGTATGGTTCCTATTTTACCTGCAATTTCGTTGATGTCGATTTCTTTGCCCATTACTAAAACTTCATCTCCTTCGCGGCAATTAATTCCTGTTACATCTATCATGGTCATGTCCATACAAATGCTGCCCACAATAGGTGCTTTGTGGCCGTTAATCATCATATAACCTTTGCCGTTGCCCAATCGTCTATTCAATCCATCTGCATAACCAATAGCTACTACTGCAATTTGCGAGTCGCGTTGCACATTACCTCTGCGGCTATATCCAATTGTTTCGTGCGATTTGATGGTGCGTATTTGTGAAATAACTGTTTTTAATGTACCAATTGGTTGAAGTTGTTTGTTTAGTTTTTCGGCAGGATCAATACCATATAAACCAATACCTAAACGTACCATATCAAATTGTGCTTCGGGAAAACGAGCGATACCACCACTGTTTAATATGTGTTGTAAAATAGGGTAGTTAAAAGCTGCTTTTATTTTATTACTCATGCGCTCAAATTTCTGAATTTGCTCATGAGTAAATAAGTCGTGTTTCTTTTCATCGCTGGCCGCTAAATGAGAGAATATCGATTTTACGCGCAGGTTGTTATTTTGATGTATAAGCTCTATCAGTTGGTCTAAATCTTGTTCATCAAACCCAAGCCTTTTCATGCCAGTATCTACTTCAATATGTATACTCATTTCTTGTCCGTTGCATGCTTTAAGCAACTGATCTAACATAAAGAAATTATATACCTCAGGCTCTAAGTTGTGCTGTATAATACTATCAAAAGCAACGGGCTCAGGATTCATTACCATGATGGGTGTTTTTATGCCGGCCTTGCGCAAGGTAACACCTTCATCGGCATAGGCTACTGTTAGGTAATCAACACGATTGTATTCCATTACTTTGGCAATTTCGTAGCTGCCTGCACCATAGCTAAATGCTTTAACCATGCCCATTAACTTCACGCCTTTTTTCAACTTATTTCGGTACACATTTAAGTTGTGTACCATAGCATTTAAGTTTATTTCAAAAACAGTTTCGTGTACCTTTTTTTCTAGTAATGAAGTAATGCGCTCAAACGTAAATTTGCGTGCGCCCTTTACTAATATAATTTGTTGGTTAAAATCTAAACTACGGAAGTTGCGAATAAACTCGGAAGTGTCTGTAAAAAACAAACTGTTTTTAGGAAACAGTGGTTTGTATTTTTGCATGGCTGTACCAATACCAATAAACAAATTAACGTTGCGTTGTTTAACCAACGAGGCTACGCTATTATATAATTGGTGCTCGCTTAAACCACTTTGTAAAAGGTCGCTTAATATTAAAGTTTTACTGTAACCTGCACTTTGTTGTTCCATAAAATCAAGTGCAATTTGCAGGGCATTAATATCAGCATTGTAGCTATCGTTAATAATTACACAGTTATTAAAACCTTCTTTTAACTGCATGCGCATTTCTACAGGTTGCAGTTCTTCAAATCGTTTTAATACATCGGTACTCATCCTGTTAATGGCCATTAAAAAGGCAAAACAAGTACAGGCATTCATAATGCTGGCCTCATCAACAAAAGGCACATTAATACTTAATGTTTGTGAACCTTTACGGGTAGTAATTACTGTGTATTGATAGCGGTGTTCTACTTCAAATTTATAGGTAGCATCCGTATTGTTTTTACTCCAACTAACTACATTTAATGCAGCGTTATTATTTAGTACAAGCTTGGTTACACCTTGCGTAACTTCGGGTTGATCGGCACAGTATACCAACATTTGTGCTTCGGTAAATAGTGCTAGTTTTTCGTCAAGTTTTTCGGCCTTATTGGTAAACCCCTCATCGTGTGCAGTACCTAAATAAGTAAAAATACCAATGTTGGGTTTAATAATTTGTTGCAGCAAATGCATCTCGTTTTTTTGCGAAATACCAGCTTCAAACAAACCCAATTGGTGTTGCTCATTCATGCCCCAAACGCTTAAAGGAACTCCCACTTGCGAGTTAAAACTTTTGGGGTTACGAATAATATTTACATCATCTTTTAATAAATGAAAAAGCCATTCTTTAACTACAGTTTTACCGTTGCTACCAGTTATGCCCACCACGGGGCATTTAAATTGCGCACGATGAAACGCGGCTAATTGTTGTAAGGCTTGTTGGCTATTTTCAACTACTATTATTTGCGCATCGTTAGGTAGTGCAGGTTCGGGTTCTGCTTCTACTATAAAGTGACGCACTCCTGCGGCATAAGCATCATGCAAATAATGGTGGCCGTTATTACGTTGTCCGGTTATAGCAATAAACACTGACGATTCGGGGTAAATTACCTTGCGCGAATCAATCAGTAAATGCTCAATAGCAATAGGCGATGATTCGCTTTGCCATTGTACCAATTTGCCCGAAACAATATTGGCTATATCCTGAATAAAGTAGTGCATGTGCTATACAGTTTTTTTAGCGTTAAGCATTAATACTAAAGCCGAAATTACTAAGAAAATGGCCATAATAAAAAACGCCCAAACCATGTTGTTATCAAAAGTAAAAAACGGAATGGAAAACAGAAATATAAAAAGGCTACGTACAATAATATTAGCCATGTTAAATATGCTGTTTACTCTACCCATTAATTGGTTGGGAATATGGTTAAATAAATAGGTTAAACGCAATACGCGTATACCTGCATTAGTAAATCCTAAAATAATACTTACGGTATAAATTACGGCTACACTTGTGGTGGCAAATGCCCATATAAAAATAACTGCTGTAATAGCGGTAAGTAAAATTACGGCTTGTTGGGTTGATGTGCGTTTAAATACATTATTTACAAACAAGCCTGCCGCTAATGCTCCAGCTGCATAAATACCATCGGCAATGGCAAATACACTACCTGGTTGATGTAAATGTTTGTCAACGTAGGCAGGCAGCACGGCATGGATTTCAACCAAAAGCATAGCAAATACACTGTAGCTAAATAAACCAAACCATAAAAAACGTGGATGTTGTTTTAAATAAGCAAATCCTTCGGTAATACGTGTTATAATATTGGGTTGATGGATTGCTCTTGCCTGAGGTGTATATTTAATAAACAGAATAAGAACAACAGCAATAAAATAGGTAGCGGCATTAAGTAAAAATATTTCCCAAATGGTCCAAGAAGCAATAGTAATATTTAGATTAATTGATGGAATGTGAATAGCTGCTCCTTCCAACATCATAGCCGCAATACCACCCGATAAAATGCTGGTACTTTGTCCAACAATTTCAATGTTAGCATTTACTTTGGCATAATCAGTCGCATCACTTATCTCTTGCCCAAACGCATACAAAGTAGGGTAGTGTATGTTATAATTTAACATGGTAATGCCAAACACAGCTACAATCCAAACAGGTGCTAATGCTTGTTGATAAAACCCTAATAAAGCAATAGCCAAAAGTAAAACACCACAAACTATACTATTGCCCAAGAAGTTTGCTTTACGACTATATTTATCAACCAAAGTGCCCGCATACAAACCAAAAAATAAAACACCAATGGTTATTAGTCCGTAGGCTTTATTAAAGTAAGCAGTGTTTTTGGCAAAGTACCAAGGTATAGCTAACATGCTAATGCCTTGGGCAAAGCCGCTTATACCATTGGCGGTAAAAAGTAGGTTTAATGCTAATTTGTTTTTCACGTTGTAAAGCAAAGGTAACGCGCAACATGTTGTGTAATATGTTTACTTTTGAACAAGTTTTGGAAAATAAAAAGCAAATACGACTCACTCCTTCGCAGGCCTTATTAAAAGCGGCTAATTTTTGTGCTTATCAAGAGCGTGCACATCACGAGGTTATTGAGCGATTAAGTGAGTGGGGTGTTTGGGGTGATGATGCCCAGGAGATTTTGTTGCAATTGATTGAACAGAATTATGTAAACGAAGAGCGTTTTGCGATAGCTTTTGCCGGTGGAAAGTTTAGAATTAAACATTGGGGTAAAACCAAAATTAAACTAGAACTCAAGCAAAAAAAAGTATCAGATTATTGCATTAACAAAGCCCTGCAAGCCATTGAAGAAGAAGATTACCTGAAGATGTTGGAACAAGTAATTGATAAAAAGTGGCACGAAACTAAAGACGCTAACCTTTTAGCTAAACGCGCTAAAGTGGCTAAGTATGCAATGAGCCGTGGATTTGAGAGCGACTTAATTTGGGATATACTAAAGCGATATGCTTAATTTTTTTGCATAAAAAAAGCCACTAATTAGTGGCTTTTAAGTTTAATTAATTCCTTTAAATAATCTGTTCCAACGAATTTTCTTAAATAAGTTTGATTGCGTTGGATCTAAACTCATCCAAGTAAATAAGGCTTTTCCTACAATATGATCTTCGGGTACAAAGCCCCAAAAGCGCGAATCCAATGAGTTGTGGCGGTTATCACCCATCATAAAATAATAGTTTTGCTTAAAGGTGTAGCTGGTTACTGCTTGCCCATTTAAGTAATAAGCACCATTTTTAGTTTCAAAATTTTGGTTACCCTCGTACGATTTTATTACGCGGTAGTATTGGCTAAATGTTTTTGGATTTAAGGTAATGGTAGCACCTGCAGCAGGTACCCAAAGTGGTCCGTAATTATCCGGGGTCCAACCCGATCCATCAGGATAAATTCCTTCTTTAAACACATCATTAATAAAACTCCAAGCAGTATCAACAGCCTTTACAGCCGGGTCGTTACGCAACTCTTCAATTTTTTCAGTGTTTAATGGTATCAGTAAATCTAAATCGTGTACTTGGCGTATTTCAGTTGGTGCTACATCATAGCGATTAAACAATTGTGTAACTTTTTCTTCTACACTTCCACCTGCAGTATTAAATGCTTCGGGTTTTAATTTTACCACATAAGCAAACTGCATTTTTGCAGGATTTTCGGTAGCAACACCATTAATATAAACTTGTCTATCCACTACAGTTATGCTATCGCCAGCAATAGCCAAACAGCGTTTAATGTAATTTTCTTTTTTATCAACAGGTCGTGTATCATCTACCTCGCCTGGTCGGCCAGGGTAGTTAAATACCACTACATCGTTGTTTTTTATTGTTTGAAAACCTGGTAAACGGAAATAAGGCATTTTAGGCCACTCAATGTATGATTTACCTTCAACCACTGGCATGGTATTATGCGCAAATGGAAAACTAAGTGGAGTAATAGGAGCACGAGCACCATAATTAACTTTACTTACAAATAAGAAATCACCTACTAACAATGATTTTTCCATTGATGAAGTAGGGATGGTGTAAGCCTCAATAAAAAAGGTACGGATTAATGTGGCTGCAACCACAGCAAATGCAATGGCGTCAATCCACTCGCGACTTTTTGTTTTACGCGGAAACTTATTGATGAAAATATAATAGCCAATAATGGAACCTTGTATCAGCACAAAAAACAATACATTGGTAACAAATGAAGAGCCAGCCACAAAACTCATTAATACAAAGAAAAATAAGTTGATACCGCTCATCAGCCAAAAACTAAAGCGCTCACGCTTATTTAGCATGGCAAAAAATTGTTGGTAATAGTTATTGTTAGGTTTAGTTTGTTCTGTCATGTTGGGTTATGTATTGTTCCAAATGTAACGTAGCTTAGTTACGTTTAATTACACGTTTTTGTTAAAAGGATAAATAGTACGTTAAACGGAAATTAGAGGTTTAAAATGTCTTCCATGGTGTAGATACCTTTTTTACCTACAATCCATTCGGCAGCCATTACAGCTCCTTTGGCAAAACCATATCTTGATTTGGCCACGTGTCTAATTTCAATGCCATCAATAACCGATTCGTATCTTACAAAATGATCGCCTGTTACATCGGCCACACGTTTTGACTCAATTAAAAGCTCGTTGGGTTTTAAGCTTTGCGAAGGTGTATTTTCATTATACATCAATCGGCCTTTGTAGCTATCTTTTTGATGGTTCTCGGCCAAAATTTGTGAGGCTAAACTCAGCGCAGTACCACTTGGGTGATCTTTCTTTTCGGTGTGATGAATTTCTTCAATCATCACATCATAATCATCTAAATCAGCCATCATTTTGGCTAAAATTTTATTTAATTTAAAAAACACATTTACGCCCACGCTAAAGTTGGTACTGTGCACCATACTTTGACCTTCGGTTAGGCAACGTTTTTTTATTTCGTCAAATTGTTCGTACCAACCTGTAGTGCCTACAATAACGGGTACCTTAGCTTCAAAACATTTCGAAATATTTTCAACAGCTGCATCTGGCATACTAAAATCAATAGCCACATCTACGTTTTGAAGGCTAATTGGCATAAAGTCGAACGCGTTTTCTAAACTTACTTTATATACAATTTCGTGTCCTTTGGCTACGGCAATTTTCTCAATAGCTTTACCCATTTTTCCGTAACCTAATAATGCAATTCTCATTTGGTATTTAGTTTATGTTGGTACGCGCATTAGCAGTGTTTTACTGTCGCTAATGCCATGTAAAAATACAATTTATAATCTTTAAATTAAAACTTAAGGTTAAATAAAAGCCCTGTAGATGCTTGCTGGGGCAAAGGCGTAATAATTGGCGTAATATTTAACGATAAATCTTCGGTTATTTTAAAATCAAAAAAGTGTGCATCAACTGCTGCATCAACCACTTGTAAAATATAAGCACCACCTAAAGCAATGTAACACATATCGCGGTTGTAGCGGTAACTGTCGCGGTAATTTTGCAAGGTTGGTGTTTGAAACTGCGCATAAAAAGCATCGGTGTTAGTACCCGTAGCTAAACGCTCTTGATAAGCTGTACTAAACTTATTAAACTCGTTGGTATAAAAGGCCACACCGTAAATAGCAGCTCCAAGTGCAGCATATACTACAGGCGCTTTCCAATATTTTTTATTATAAATTTGGCCACTACCAGGCACCACTGCCGATAAAATAGTAGCCAATTTGGGTGAGTGCTTTTTGGTTGTGGTTGTATCTTTTTTTACAACGCTGTTTTGTTTGGGTGATGTTTCTACCTTCAACGAATCGTTGGAAGGAGCTTGTGCCCATGAAGTGGTGTAGGCCACCATCATTACCCAAAACAATAAACCAAATACTTTTTTTAATGCCATTATTGAATAAACAAAGGTAATGAATTTAGGCATAAAAAAATGGCTGCTTCTGTAAACAAAAGCAGCCATTTTTAGTATTAATACAAGTATTAAATTTTACCTGCAACAGCTTGTTGTACTAAGTCAGCAGCTTCTTTTAAAACAATTGCTGAGTATACTTTTAAGCCTGATTCGTCAATTAATTTTTTTGCAGCTTCTGCATTGGTTCCTTGTAAGCGTACAATAATTGGCACTGGAATATTACCAATTGATTGGTATGCATCAACAACACCTTGTGCTACGCGGTCGCAACGAACAATACCACCAAAAATGTTAATCAAAATTGCTTTAACATTTGGATCTTGTAAAATAATGCGGAAACCAGCTTCAACTGTAGTTGCGTTTGCACTACCTCCTACGTCTAAGAAGTTTGCAGGCTCGCCACCAGATAACTTAATAATATCCATAGTAGCCATAGCTAAACCAGCACCGTTAACCATACAGCCAACGTTACCATCTAATTTCACAAAGTTTAAGTTGTGTTTGCCAGCTTCTACTTCAGTAGGATCTTCTTCAGCTAAATCACGCATAGCTGCATAATCCGGATGACGGTATAATGCGCTATCATCAAAACTTACTTTACCATCTACGGCAATAATTTTTTCGTCAGATGTTTTAAGTACTGGGTTGATTTCAAACATTGCTGAATCACTGCTATCATAAGCTTTGTATAAAGCCGAAACGAATTTCACCATTTGTTTGTGAGCTTCGCCTGATAAGCCTAAGTTGAAAGCAATTTTACGTGCTTGGAAACCTTGTAAACCAACTTTAGGGTCGATAGTTTCTTTATGAATTAAGTGTGGAGTATGTTCTGCTACGTGCTCAATATCCATACCGCCTTCGGTACTGTAAACAATAATGTTTTTAGATTGCGAACGGTCAAGCATTACACTCATGTAAAACTCTTTAGGTTCACTAGCACCCGGATAGTAAACGTCTTGGGCTACCAAAACTTTGCTTACTAATTTTCCTTTAGGGCCAGTTTGTATGGTAACTAAAGTACCACCTAAAATGTTGCTTGCAATTTCTTTTGCTTTGTCAGCATTTTTTGCAACGGCAACACCGCGTTGGTCTTTACCTTCAATGTTACCTTTACCGCGACCACCGGCATGTATTTGTGCTTTAACAACTACCCAGTCGCTGCCAAATTGCTCTTTTAATTTTAGCGCTGCCGAGTGTGCCTCATCAGCTGTTTCGGCTACTATGCCTTCTTGCACAGCTACACCGAATGATTTTAGAACCTGTTTTGCTTGATATTCGTGAATGTTCATTTTCGGAAAATTTGCAGCGAAAATAGCATTAAATTTTAGTTTTATGTGATAAAAATAAAATGCCTGATTGTGAGTTAAATAACTTGCTTGTTTGTTACAATCACCAATACCAGGTAAGTATTACCTATCCATTTGGCCTAATTGGGTTGTTCAATTCGGGTATCCAACATCAAGCCATAAATGCTATATTGCAGCCAATATACATGGCTAAGGCATGATAAACATAAACAATCTAACCAAAAACTACCAAAATTTACAAGTGCTAAAAGGCATTAACCTAACTATACAGGCAGGCGAAATGGTAGCCATTGTTGGGGCAAGTGGCGCAGGTAAAACAACGCTGTTGCAAATTATGGGTTCGCTTGATAAGCCCGATAGCGGTAATGTAGTTATTAATGGAGTTGATATTACCACGCTTTCATCGCAAAAATTAGCGGCATTTAGAAATACGCAAATTGGATTTATTTTTCAGTTTCATCAGCTATTACCTGAGTTTACTGCTTTAGAAAATGTATGTTTCCCAGCTTGGATTGGTAATCAACCCAAAGCCGAAACAGAAAAACGTGCTATGGAATTGTTAGATTACTTAGGTTTAAAAGAACGCTATCATCATAAACCTGGTCAGTTATCGGGTGGCGAGCAACAACGTGTGGCCGTAGCGCGTGCCTTAATTAATAAACCTGCGGTGGTATTTGCTGATGAACCTAGCGGTAACTTAGATTCGCACAATGCCGAAGAATTGCATCGCTTGTTTTTGCAATTGCAGCAAGAGTTTAATCAAACTTTTGTAATTGTAACACACAACAATCAACTGGCTGATAGTGCAAATCGTAAATTAGTAATGAGAGACGGACTTATTGTGCAATAAAAATTAAACATATCGTATCATGAAACTTCTTTTAGGTTTAATAACTACTTTTATATTTACCAGCTGTGCATTTCACCACGGTACATTTCAGGGTAGTGCTTGTGTTACAAATAACCAATACCGCATTGCAGGTACTGCAAAAGGTACGGCCGAAACAATACAATTGTTAGGAATTGGCGGATTAGGTAAGGATGGATTGGTTAATGAAGCTAAACGGAATTTATATGCCAAATATCCTATACCCAAAGGTATGATGTTAGGCAATGTTACTGTTGATTTTAAAACATCCTATGCCTTTGTAGTGCGTAAAACTAAAGTTTTTATTGAAGCTGATATAATAGATTTTAACCCAGCTACCATCAACGCTAATTATAAAGGATTTTACACAGAAGACTCTACTTATTTCCCATCACGAAATGAGATGAGTGGTATAGAGATGTTTAATGGTGAGGATTTAAATGGTAATGGCGTTACTTTAAATGATCAGGTTACTTTTTTGATTAACATGAATAGAGTAGATGGGAAAATTATTGCCATAAATTCATATGGTATAAAATGTCAATACGAAACTCCTCAAGGTACAAAAAAAATATACCTTTTACCTGAAGATATTATTTTAAAATCAAGGTAAAACTAGCTGCTAGTGCATATTCACCAAATACTAAAACAATATTGGGGTTACGATGAGTTCAGGCCTTTGCAAGAGGATATTATAAACTCTGCTTTGGCTGGCAACGATACATTGGCGTTGTTACCTACGGGTGGCGGTAAGTCTATTTGTTTTCAGGTGCCAGCAATGGCTATGGATGGTTTGTGTTTAGTAATTAGTCCGCTTATTGCTTTAATGAAAGATCAGGTAGAGCAACTTCAAAAACGCGATATACCTGCTGCTGCACTCTATAGTGGCATGAGTTTTAAAGAGCAAATGCTTACCATACAAAATGCGCAAAATGGTGCCTACAAATTTTTATACCTATCGCCCGAGCGTTTAAAAACTACCTCTTTCCGCGAACATCTTCCATACATGGATGTATGTTTACTTGCGGTTGATGAGGCACATTGTGTAAGCCAATGGGGTTACGATTTTAGACCCGAATATTTACAAATTGCCGAAGTACGCGATACTTTTAAAGGTGTTCCTATTTTAGCCTTAACGGCATCTGCAACTGCTAAAGTAGTGCAGGATATGCAAGATAAATTGGCCTTTAAAAAGGGTCAAGTGTTTAGCAAAAGTTTTACGCGCAGCAACTTAAGTTATGTGGTAAACAATACCGAGCAAAAGTTAGAGCGCATGCTTCATATTTTTAATAAAGTAAATGGAAGCGGTTTGGTTTACGTGCGCAACCGCAAGCAAACTCAAGATTTAGCAACATACTTACGTCAAAATAAATTATCGGCCGATTTTTACCATGCAGGTTTACCTCATGCCACTCGTGCTAAAAAGCAAGAAGATTGGATTAATGGTAAAGTACGCATTATGGTTTGCACCAATGCTTTCGGAATGGGTATTGATAAGCCTGATTGCCGCGTGGTGGTGCATTACGAAATGCCCGAATCGTTAGAAAGTTATTACCAAGAAGCGGGTAGGGCAGGCCGCGATGGGCAACGTGCTTATTGTGTGCTTTTGCATCATGCTGGTGATGTAAGTACAGCGCAGCATAAATTGGCTATGGCTTTTCCGCCCGAAGATGAAATTAGAAGAGTGTATCAGGCCTTGAGTAATTACTACAGTGTGCCTGTTGGCTCTTTATCCGATAGAAGTTTTGATTTTGATATAGCCGAATTTGTGCAACGATTTAACCTCAATGCGTTAGTAGTTTATCCCGCTTTAAAATTATTAGCACAGTGCGATTTAATTGAGTTAAACGAATCGTTTTTTGAACCATCTAAACTTAAGTTTACGGTTAATCATGCCGAGTTATATAAGTTTCAGGTGGAGCACGAAAACTTTGATGAGCCTATAAAATTATTGCTTCGCAGTTATGGTGGTTTGTTTGATAGTTACGTGCGCATTAACGAATCGCAATTAGCCAACCGAATGAAAATTGGGGTTCCACAGTTTGTTAAATTTTTACAACAATTAACACAATTGGGTTTGGCCGATTATCAACCCCAAAAAGATAAGCCCCAACTTACTTTTACGGCACAACGTGTAGCTGCCGAAAATATAAACTTTCAGCAAGCGTTATTAACGCAACGCAAGCAAACGGCTACCGATAAATTGGCTGCCATGATTAATTACGCTGATAATACACAACGCTGCCGCAGCCGTTTGTTGGTGGAGTATTTTAACGAGTTTGGTGCCGAAGATTGTGGCATTTGTGATGTATGTTTAAATCAAACAAAAGGAGATTTAAGCGGTGATGTGGCCAAACAAATTGAAGTTAAAATACAAGAGTTGTTAAGCCAACAAAATAGGCATGTGGTTGATTTGGTAAAGGCCATGCCCGAGTTTAACAGCGAAAAAATTTCGACCATTATTAGGTACTTGCTAGATAATGATAAATTGCACTACGATAACGAACACCGATTAGTTTGGACAATAAAAAGCGCATAATATTTACTGTAACCAATGATTTGGCTACCGATCAACGCATGATTCGTATTGCTAATACATTAGCATTAGCTGGTTTTGCAGTTACGTTGGTAGGCCGTGCGCGTAAACACTCTACTCCATTAAAACAACAATCATTTGTACAGCATAGGTTAAAGTGTTGGTTTGATAAAGGCGTTTTGTTTTATGCCGAATATCAATTGCGATTGTTTTTTTATTTACTGTTTGCCAAAGCGGATATTATTGGTGCCATTGATGCCGATACTTTATTGCCTGCAACTTTGGTAGCAAAATTAAAAGGTAAAAAGGTAGTGTTTGATGCACATGAGTATTTTACCGAAGTGCCAGAAATTACGCACAAACATGCGGTAAAACATATTTGGCAAACTGTGCTTGATATTTGTGTGCCACTATCGCACAGATGTTATACGGTTGGTCCGGCTTTGGCTGAGTTATTTACTAAGCAATACAACAAACCTTTTGATGTGGTGTATAATATGCCTGTGGGTAAAACCATCAACCCAAATAAACCTAATAATAGGCAAATTATTTACCAAGGCGATTTAAACGTAGGCCGTGGTGTGGCCGAAACCATACGTGCCATACAGCACTTACCTGTCACTTTAGTTATTGCTGGTGATGGTCCGATACGTGGGGAGTTAGTGGCTTTGGTTGATGAACTAAACCTTACGCAACAGGTTACTTTTTTAGGTAAAATTGCCCCTGAAAAATTGCATGAAATTACGCAGCAAAGTTGGTTAGGAATTAATTTGCTTGATGAAGTTAGTTTGAGTTATCAATTCAGTATTGCCAATAAGTTTTTTGATTATGTGCAAGCTCATATTCCTGCATTGTGTGCAAATTTTATAGAGTATAAAAAGTTAAATCAACAACACGAAGTGGCCTTGTTGTGCAATAACCAAGTTGCTGATATTGAACAAGCCATCAAGCAATTGTTAAGCAATGAATTTTTATATCAAAAAATGGTAGATAATTGCAAGCAAGCTGCCACCCAATGGTGCTGGCAAACACAAGAGCAAAAATTAATCGCCATTTATCAATCGGTATTACATGAGTAAGCAGTTGCACGTAGTAAGTTTCGACAATCCTTTTCCGCCAAATTATGGTGGGGTGATTGATGTATATTATAAGTTGCAAGCACTGCATCAAATAGGAGTAGAGGTAACCTTACATGTTTTTGAATACGGCCGTAAAAGAAGTGCTGAACTTGAACAACTGTGCAAGCAAGTACATTACTACTCGCGCAGAAATTTTGTAAATCCATTTATTGGCACCTTGCCTTATATTGTATCTACCCGCAACGATGCACAATTGTTGCAAAATTTATTGGTTAATAATGCGCCCATTTTATTTGAAGGATTGCACTCGTGTTTCTTTTTAAATCATGCTGCTTTAGCCAACCGTAATAAGTTGGTGCGCATGCACAATATTGAGCATGATTATTACCGCAAACTGGAAGAAGTAGAGTCTAATTTTTTTAAGAAATATTTCTTTAGTAAAGAGGCCGAACGATTAAAAAGGTTTGAACCTATTTTGCAACATGCCAATCATGTACTTGCTATTTCGCCAAACGATGTGAACGAATTATCAAACCGATATAACAACGTAAAATTACTACCAGCTTTTCATGCTAATGAGCATATAACAGCGCAGGCTGGTAAAGGCAATTTTGCCTTTTATCATGGTAATTTAAGCGTAGGCGAGAATGATGAAGCTGCCCGTTTTTTGGTATCGCAAGTATTTAATGATTTAAATATTCCGTTAGTTATTGCGGGTAATAAACCATCGGCTAGTTTGGTGCAAATGGTTGCGCAACATCAGCATATTACTTTGTTGCAAAATGCCACCACACAAAAAATAAACGAACTAACGCAACAAGCTCAAATTAATGTGTTGCCTACTTTCCAAAGTACAGGTATAAAACTAAAACTTATTAATGTGTTGTTTCAAGGCAGGTGGGTATTGGCCAATCAGTTTATGGTTGAAAACACGGGCTTAGCATCGCTATGCGAAGTGGCCAACACGGCTGCCGAAATGAAAACGGCACTTAAGCAACTCATCAACCAAGAATTTACCCAAACACATATTGCACAACGCAACGCTGTTTTGGCACAAAACTTTAGCAACAGTCATAATATTATGTTGCTAAAATTATTGCTGTAATGGCTAGTGCGTAAATACTAAATTGGCAGCAAACATGGCCTTGTTAAAGGCTTCGTCATTTAAGCCGTGGTTTAAGTTTTGGGTAGTAAAGTAATGCAATAAGTTTTCGGTAGGCATGTTGCCTGTAAGTTTATCAGCGGCCATTGGGCAACCACCAAATCCTTTTAATGCACCATCAAATCTAACACAGCCATGCGTGTGCGCAGCTGTTACTTTTTCTAACCAAGTATCGGGTGTGGTATGTAAATGTGCACCAAACTCAATGTGTTTAAATGCCGGAATTAAATGGCCAAATAAATAGCTAATGCTATCTGCCGAAGCAATGCCAATGGTATCACTTAATGAGAGTATACGTACACCTATTTTATCCATTTCGTTTACCCAATGTAAAGCAATTTCGGCATTCCAATCATCACCGTAAGGGTTTCCAAATCCCATAGAAATATACACCACCAATTGCTTGTTATGCTTTACACAAAGTTCTTGCATTTGTTTAACGGTATCAAGCGATTGTGCAATGCTGCTGTTGGTGTTGCGCTGCTGAAAAGTTTCGGAAATGGAAAACGGAAAACCAATATATTGTATGGCGGCATGTTGCATGGCATCTTGTGCGCCACGCACGTTAGCCACAATAGCCAATAACTTGCTGTTGGTATCGGTTAAATTTAAGCCAGCCAACACTTCGGCTGTATCCTGCATTTGTGGAATGGCTTTGGGCGATACAAAGCTTCCAAAATCTATCGTATCAAACCCTACTTGTAACAAGGTGTTAATGTAGTTTATTTTAGTTTGGGTAGGTATAAACTCGGTAATGCCTTGCATGGCATCACGCGGACACTCGATAATTTTAATGCTCATGATACTGTTTTATTGCTGCACAAATGTAGGAAATGTTTTGGGTTTACTAGGGTTGTGTTGTTGTGCTTATTGGGGCTATAATCAAAATCAGTTTTTGGGGAGGTATACTTTGGTGGCTAAGTATTAATTTAGCGCCATGTTAGGACTTAAATTAGCTACCGACCCACGTTGGGCCAATGCAGCCGAAAAATCGTTAGAAGAAGTATTGATTGACCACGCCTATTGCGAGCAAAAAGCGGCTACCACTGGCATATCATTAATAGTACAGTACCCCGAGTTTGAACAAATGGTAAAAGTGTGTACTGCCATTGTTGCCGAAGAGTGGGGCCACTTTAGAAAAGTGTTGAAAGAGTTAGATAAACGTGGTTTTAAATTTGGCGCACAGCGTAAAGATGTGTACGTAAACGAGCTGATGAAAATGATTACGCGTGGTGGTGATAGAAACCAACAAGTGGCCGAACGCTTATTGTTGTTAGCTATGATTGAAGCGCGCAGCTGCGAGCGTTTTAGGGTGCTATCGTTAAATATGAAAGATCCAGATTTGCGTGAGTTTTACCACGAGTTTATGGT
>CAZJHS010000035.1:0-28710 GCA_964545895.1 uncultured Chitinophaga sp.
GCCAATAACAGTGCTTATACCCGTTGAAACTGTTGTATTGTATTTAAATCCTGCAGCATATCTGTATACGCATCCAATGCTATCGGTAATTCTTACCACATAAACTCCACTATCAGTTGGGGTATAATTTTGGGTGTTTGCATTGCTAATTAATTGGCCGTTTTTATACCATTGGTAGGTTGATGCCGAACTGCTTGTAAGTATTTGGTTATTTTCGGTAATGGTAGGTATTGTTGGTGCTTCGTTGTTTACAAAGCACTTGTCGTATTTGCTTGCTTGGGGCACACTTCCTGTAAGTGTTTTGGTCCATAATGTTGTACCATTTGCATCCACTTCATAAATAGTTCCTGCGGTTGCTAAACAAACCAGCATATTTCCGTTTGGTAATTGTTGTGAGTTACCCATGTTGCTTGAGTAACCACTGCAAGCATGTCGGGTATCATAGGTTGCAGGTGTAAATGCGCTACCTGCTGTAATGGTATAGTTGTATCCGTTTAAAGGAGTGGTAATTTGATCGATAGATGATTTTGTTGCAGAAACTCCTTTGTTATTAAATCCAACTAAGCGCCCTGCGTTTGGCACACCTTCAGGAATCCAATGCGCATCGTGTGTTACATTTAAAATGGTTGTACCTGTTGCACCATAAGCAGCTGGGTTGCCCCAACGATAAAGAAAATCACCACCTTTACCTGCATTACCACCACTGTGCGATGCCGCTTGTGTAGTTGTTGTGCTATGATCTATAATGTACCATTCGTTTAAGTTGTGCGAACTAACCGCAATCTGATCAAGGATTGGGTTATAATCAATGCCATTCATGTGAATCCAATCTTTGGTAGCATTGTAATTTACATTTAATAATTCAGGGTGTTGAACAATAGATGCTTGATAATTTGGTTTGCTAGCATTTGTGTTTTGCACGATATGATCCCATACACGCCACTCCCAAACTACCTCTCCAGTTGTAGCGCCAGTTGGTTTTATTTCTACTACTTTTTCCGACCACATTTCGCCACTAAAACTTCCACCTGCAGCAGCTACATTAGCAGCCGATATACGCTCGTAAGCAATTAATAAAACATTTCCATTTGGCAGTGGGCAAAAATCGTGATGGGTACAATAATCGGTGTTTGAGTATACATAGTCCCATAAAATATTTCCGGCCCAATCCATTTTTAAAACTTCGCCACAAATTGGTCCACCAGTAAACGAGTTACCTGTGCGCGAAATCGTTTTCCATAAATAACCACCTGGCATAAGGTAAGAAGAGTAGCCTGTTTTTTTACCAGTATGAGTCCACGTTTTAACTACGTTTCTATTGGTATCCAATAATTGTGTGGTGGTTGAGTTTTGAATACTGTAAAGCGTGTAGTCGCCCCATTGTTGTGCAAATCCATTAACGGCATACAAACAAAGTGTAATCAAAAAAAGGAAGTAGTGTTGCTTTTTCATGCGTGTTTTAATTTACGTCCAAGTTAATGTTTTGATAACATGGCTAAATTAAAATGCGGCTAAATTTTAGATTTAGTAGGTGAGTTTTGTTTTTGTTAAATGTTTTTTAAGAAAACAATGACGAAACAGATTGCTCGTAACTTCCACCTATGGGAATTTCGCGGTTAGCAATTTTAACAGTTTTACCTTTTACCGATTCTACTTTTGCAATAGATACAATGAAGGAACGGTGGGTACGACAAAACTCACTCGGAGGTAGTTTTTCTTGAATAGCCTTCATGGTCATGCGTGCTACAATTGGCGATTTATTGGCTTGATGAATTTTAATATAGTCGTCTAATCCTTCTATTAAAATAATGTCGTTTAAATTCACCTTTAGTAAACTATAATCGGCTCTAATGTATAAGTGTCTAGCGGGGTTTTCGGTGTTTTGCGTTAAAAATTTATGATACTCTACAGCGCGTTGAACCGCCTGATTAAAGCGATCAAACGTAAATGGTTTTAAAATATAATCTACAGCGTTAACATTAAATCCTTCTACAGCATAGTTTGCAAATGCGGTAGTAAAAATCACCATTTTTTCTTGGGGCAATGATTTATAAAAATCAATGCCATTAATGCTTGGCATTTGTATATCTAAAAACAATAAATCAACTGGGTAGTTTAAAATAAATTTTAATGCCTCATCCTTATTGGTAAATGTTTTTATCAAGTTTAAATCGGTGCAGCGTTTACTAAAATTTTCTATGATGCTTAATGCTGGTGGTTCATCATCAATGGCAATAGCTGTTATCATACTAAATCTATTTTAAGTGAAACTTCAAAATCTGTATTGGTTTGGTTGATGTGCAGTTGGTGCTTAGCAGGATATATCATTTCAAGCCTTTTTACTGCGTTGCGCAAGCCAAGTCCGTTACTCTCGGTGTGTTTATGATTGTTAAGTATGTTGTTTTTTACACTAAACAATAAGGTGTTAGCGGTGCCCGTAATGCCAATGTAAATGTCAGATTTCTTTTCGGGATTTACACCATATTTAAACGCATTTTCAATAAATGATATCAGCAACATGGGAGCTATTTCTTGGTTAGCAGTTTGCTCATCAGTTTTTATTTGAAACGAGATATTAACGGTGTTAGTAAGTCTATTTTTTTGTAGTTGTATGTAACTATTTATATACTCTAATTCTTTGTGCAAGGCTACTGTAGTGTTGTGTGATTCTGTGATTACATAACGCATCATTTGCGATAAGGTAATGATAGATTGTGCTGATTTTTCTGCATTTTCTTCTAGTGTTTGCGCGTAAATGCTATTTAAGGTATTGAATAAAAAATGCGGATTTATTTGTGCTTTTAAGTATGAAAGTTCGGTGTTTAGTTTCTCTTGTTCACTTGCTTTCCAACGGTTGTAAATGCGTATTAATAGCGCAAATACAAATACTATACAGTACTGAAAAAATAGATTGCCAACATGTTTTAAAAAGAAGATGTGATGTTTGGGTTTAGGAAAAGGATGATGATTGAGCTCTCTAAAAGGACGTCTTAGTTCTGGAGGTAAATCTTTAATAAATAGTTCGGGTAAAAATAAAACAAGTGCGAACCCTGCCAAAAGTATACTGGCAAGCAGTACATATTTTTGTTTAAAATAGGTGTTGGGTATTAGCCAATAGTAATTAAAATAAAATACGCCTAAAAGAATAACCGTGGCCAGAAGTTCACGCTGGAAATTCGCATTATTTACCATACGCATGGGTTCTGTAATATCTGGCGAAAAAATTACTGGAAGTAGTAAAAATACAATACTACCCAATCCATGTATAAGTGTATTTATAGTTTTGGTTGACATTGCCACTTAAAATTTAATTCAACATTAGGTAGGTTTGGTTAAATACCCACAAAATTGAGGTTAGTTGAACAAATGTAAAGGTAAATTAATTGACATAGCCTGCGGCATCTGTTGCCTGCACACATCCTAATTAAAATAGGAAAACGGTGAAAAAAATACCGCCTGCAGCATAACTGAGGCGGTATTGAGGTTTAATGATGATGCTGTGTTTGGGTTAACACTTATACTTACGATAACTTAAAGTGCTTGGATTTTTTGGGCATAAAAAAAGTCGGGAGTGTTGCTGCACCCCCGACTTTTTTAAATGGTATAACGCTAAAATTAGTTAATCACATCAAACCCAACATAAGGCACTAATGCCTTTGGTATTTTAATACCTTCGGGTGTTTGGTTGTTTTCTAAAATGGTAGCTAAAATACGCGGTAAAGCCAATGCACTTCCGTTTAAGGTATGTACTAATTGGTTTTTACCTTCTTTGGTTTTGTAGCGACATTTTAAACGATTAGCCTGAAAACTTTCGAAGTTTGAAGTTGAACTTACTTCTAACCAACGTTGTTGAGCAGCACTGTAAGTTTCAAAATCGTAAGTTAAAGCCGATGTAAAACCCATATCGCCACCACATAAACGAAGTATACGATAAGGTAATTCTAGTTTTTCTAATAACCCTTGTACGTGTTTTACCATTTCATCTAAAATAGCATACGATTGTTCTGGTGTTGCAATTTGAACAATCTCAACTTTTTCAAACTGATGTAAACGATTTAATCCACGTACGTGTACGCCCCAACTACCAGCTTCTCTTCTAAAGCAAGGAGAGTATGCTACGTTTTTAATAGGCAACTCTTCTTCTTTTAAAATTACATCGCGGTAAATATTGGTAACAGGCACCTCGGCAGTAGGTATCAAATATAAATCATCCACTTGTGCGTGGTACATTTGACCTTCTTTATCGGGCAATTGTCCGGTTCCAAATCCACTATCAGCGTTTACTAAAAACGGAGGAATAATTTCTTCGTAACCAGCTTTCATGGCCTCATCCAAAAAGAAATTAATTAAACCACGTTGTAAGCGCGCACCCTTACCACGGTATACCGGAAATCCAGCACCCGTAATTTTAGTGCCTAATTCAAAATCAATTAAATTGTATTTGGTAATTAATTCCCAATGTGGCACTGCGCTTTCTGCTAGTGCAGGTATTTCACCATGTTGGTATACGTTTAAGTTTTCTTCTGGTGTTTTACCTTCAGGCACTATAGCGTTTGGCGTATTAGGTAAAGTAACCAACTTGGCAAACAGTTCATCTTCCAATTGCTTGGTTTTTTCTTCCAGCTGTTTGGCTTGATCTTTTAATGCTGCCGATTGTTTTTTTACTTCTTCAGCTTGTTCACGTTGGCCATTTTTCATCAACTCGCCCACTTGCTTAGCAATTTTATTAGCTTCGGCTTGGTGGGTTTCCATCAGTTGTTTAGCGGCACGTGCTTTTTCATCAAGCACAAGTACTTCATCAACCACTGCTGCAAAAGCAGGATTACGTTTGCTTAAGCGCTCTTTTACCTCTTGGGTGTTTTCTCTTAATACTGCTAATTGTAGCATATAATTTTAAGTATAGTGGCTGTAAAAACAGCCCACTGATTATTCGTTAATGATTACTTTTTCCATTACATCACCCTGACGAATGGCATCAATCACCTCTAAACCTTCAACAACTTTACCAAAGCAAGTGTGGTTTCTATCAAGGTGTGCTGTATTGTTACGGCTGTGGCAAATGAAAAATTGCGAACCACCTGTGTTACGTCCGGCATGTGCCATCGATAAAACACCTCTATCATGAAACTGATTTCCGCCTGTTAATTCGCAATCAATTTTGTAACCAGGTCCACCATTTCCAATTCCATTAGGGCATCCACCTTGTATTACAAAATCAGGAATTACACGGTGAAATGTCAAACCATTGTAAAAGCCACTTTGGGCTAACTTAATAAAGTTTGCAACAGTATTAGGCGCATCGTTCTCGTAAAATTCAATTTTCATTACACCTTTATCGGTGTGTATTTCTGCTGTTTTAGTCATGTTAGTATTGTTTTAGGGATGCAAAAGTAAACAAATAACACTAATAATAAATAGGCAGTTTCAGCCATTTGCAGGGTTATTTCTGTGGTTGGTAATTTGGTTAGGCTTTATAATACAACTATATTTAGCCTCAACTAATTAAATTTCACTATGGCACATGTTCCACAACTTATAACCGATTTGGCGCTTATTCTTTTTTCGGCTGGTGTAGTAACCTTGCTGTTTAAAAAATTAAATCAACCAGTAGTGTTGGGTTACATTATTGCTGGGTTGTTAGTAAGCCCTAATTTTTCGTTGTTTCCTACAGTTGGCGATACCGAAAGCATAAAAATTTGGGCCGAAATTGGGGTGATATTTTTATTGTTTAGTTTGGGCTTGGAATTTAGCTTTAAAAAATTAGTAAAGGTGGGCAGCTCGGCTGCAATTACTGGTTTGTTTGAAGTGTTTGCCATGTTGGTTACCGGATACTTGGTAGGGCAATTACTGGGTTGGAGTAAAATGGATAGTTTGTTTTTAGGAGGGATTATTTCTATTTCATCAACCACCATTATTTTTAGAGCTTTTGATGAGTTAAACCTCAAATCAAAAAAGTTTGCAGGCTCAGTAATTGGTGTTTTAGTCATTGAAGATTTGGCTGCCGTATTGCTGATGGTGTTGCTCTCTACATTAGCTGTTAGTCAAAAGTTTCAGGGTAGCGAAATGCTGGCTTCTGTGTTAAAATTAGGATTCTTTTTGGTGCTGTGGTTTTTGGTAGGCATTTATGTTTTACCAGGTTTATTAAAACGCTTAAGCAAACATATTAATGACGAAACCTTGCTCATTATTTCAATGGCCTTGTGTTTAGGTATGGTTTTATTTGCTGCCGAAGTAGGCTTTAGTGCAGCCCTTGGCGCATTTATTATGGGAAGTATTTTGGCCGAAACTACACAAGCCGAAAGAATAGAACATGTGGTAAAATCGGTAAAGGATTTATTTGGTGCTGTATTTTTTGTATCGGTAGGTATGCTTATAAACCCTGCCATATTGGTGGAGTACGCCACACCTGTTTTGGTATTAACCTTAGCGGTAATGTTAGGTAAAACTATTTATGTAACTATTGGTGCACTAATAAGTGGTTTGCCCTTAAAACAAAGCATACAATCGGGTACTAGTTTAACTCAAATAGGGGAGTTTAGTTTTATTATTGCCACGCTTGGAGTTACGCTAAATGTAACCAGCGATTTTCTTTATCCTATAGCTGTGGGTGTTTCGGTAATTACTACTTTTTGCACCCCTTATATGATAAAGTTTGCCGAGCCATTATATGCATTTATTGAACGGATTTTACCGCAAAAATGGATTAATGCCATAAACGATTACAGTGCCGGTGCGCAGCATATTAATGCCGAAAGCGATTGGAAAAAAGTATTAAATACGTTTACACAAGTAGTAGTTTTTAATGGCGTTATTGCCTTAGCCTTAGCATTACTTTTCATCAATTTTGTTGAGCCCTTTTTTATTGTTTGGGGTTTGTGGGGAAGCATTGTTACAGCCTTTTTAGCTTTAGCAGCCATGGGTCCATTTTTGTATATGCTTGCTGCCCGTAAAATTAATAAGCAATCATACACCGAGCTTTGGTTAAACAGATACAACCGTGGCCCAATTGTAGGTATGGAAATTATGCGTGTAGCGGTGGCTATTTTATTGGTAGGCTTTGTACTTGATCAATTGTTTTCAACCACCACTGCATTTGTGGTAGGCATTGCTGTAATTACAGCTGTATCAATATTATTCAGACGAAGATTACGTGCTTTTTCAACCCGAATTGAAAAACGTTTTATGGCTAATTTGTACCTGCGCGAAACCATGCAAGTTGCCTCGCCCATTGGCCATTTATTACCTTGGGATGCGCACATGGCTTATTTTGATATTGAAGTAGAAAGTACCTTAATTGGTAAACCTTTAGAAGAGCTAAAAATACGCGAACAATTTGGTGTTAATTTAGCCATGATTGAGCGTGGGTCGCGCAAAATTATGATACCCAATAAGGATGAAAAACTGTATCCTTTTGATAGAATTACAGTAATAGGAACTGATGAACAAATTTTAACATTTAAAAATACCATCGAAATAGCTAATAAGGCACAAGTATTTGAAGAGGCTGAAGGAGATATTAGTTTAACTCAAGTTACGGTGCATCCAGGGTTTCCGTTTTTAGGTAAAACCATTCGGAGTTCAAATATTAGGCAGTATGTTAACGGACTTATTGTGGGTATTGAACGCAAGGGCGAACGTATACTTAATCCTGATTCTAACTTAGTGTTTGAATTAAATGATACCTTGTGGATTGTAGGCGATAAACAAAAAGTGAAGTCGTTAATGGCTTAAATGCTGTAAAATCAGGCTAAAACAAAGTTGTTTACAAAATGGTACCTAATTAAAAATAAACATTTATTTTGCAGCCAAATTTTACAAAGCAATGAATTACGATTTAATAGTTATAGGTAGCGGACCAGGTGGTTATGTAGCTGCCATTCGTGCCAGTCAGTTAGGATTAAAAACGGCTATTGTTGAACGCGAAAATTTAGGCGGTATTTGCTTAAACTGGGGTTGTATTCCAACCAAAGCGTTATTAAAATCGGCTCAAGTGTTTGAGTACATTAAACACGCAGGCGATTATGGCATTAGCGTTAAAGATGCTTCGCATGATTTTGATGCAGTAGTAAAACGCAGCCGTGGTGTTGCAGATGGCATGAGCAAAGGCATTGCTTTCTTAATGAAGAAAAATAAAATTGATGTAATTATGGGCTCGGGTAAATTAGCTGCTGCTGGTAAAGTAGAAGTTACTGATGCCGCAGGCGCTAAAAAAACATACGAAGCCAAATCAATTATTTTAGCTACAGGTGCACGCAGCCGCGAGTTGCCAAATGTTAAAATTGATAACAAAAAGATTTTGGGTTACCGCGATGCCATGGCTATGGAAAAGCAACCAAAATCAATGATTGTAATGGGTAGTGGTGCTATTGGTTGCGAGTTTGCATACTTCTACAACGCTATGGGTACTAAAGTTACTATTGTTGAGTTTTTACCAAACATTCTTCCAATTGAAGATGAAGATGTATCGAAAGAAGTAGCTAAATCATTTAAAAAATCTGGTATTGATATCATGACTGATTCTTCGGTTGAATCTGTTGATACAAAAGGTGCTGGTTGTAAAGTAAAAGTAAAAACCAAAACTGGTGTGGTTGAGTTAGAAGCTGATGTAGTTTTATCGGCAGTAGGTATTCAAACCAACTTAGAAAACTTAGGTTTAGAAACAGTAGGCGTTAAACACGATAAAGGAAAAGTATTGGTTGATGATTTTTATGCAACCAATATTAAAGGTGTTTATGCAATTGGTGATATAGTTAAAGGTCCAGCATTGGCTCACGTTGCAAGTGCCGAAGGTATTATTTGCGTGGAGAAAATTGCAGGCCATCATCCTGAGGCATTAAACTACAACAACATTCCAGGTTGTACTTATTGCTCACCAGAAGTAGCCTCGGTTGGTTACACCGAAAAAGCTGCAAAAGAAGCGGGTTACCAAGTTAAAGTGGGTAAATTCCCATTCTCGGCAAGTGGTAAAGCCAGCGCAGCAGGTGCTAAAGAAGGATTTATAAAAGTAATTTTTGATGCTAAATATGGCGAGTTTTTAGGAGCTCACATGGTTGGTGCAAACGTTACCGAAATGATTGCTGAAGTTGTAGTAGCCCGTAAATTAGAAACTACTGGTATGGAAATTATTAAGTCGGTTCATCCGCATCCTACCATGAGTGAAGCAATTATGGAAGCAGCTGCATTAGCTTATGGCGAGTGCATTCACTTGTAGTCAATACAATTAAACAATAACTAAATCTATGGAAAATCTATTCGTTTTGATGCTTCTTTTAAGTATTGCCTTACTCATTATTGGTGTATTCAATCCTGCTATTAGTTTGTTTTGGTATAAAAAAGAGAAAACAAGAAAATTATCGGCTTTGATATATTCAGGCTTAATGATTCTTTTTTTTATATTGTTTGGTGTAACCAGCGATAGTAAAAAATCAACTACAGAGGACGGTAAATCAATATCTGTATCAAACGAAAAAGAGGTAAGTAGTAACTCAAATAATACTGGGCAAAAATTATTTAGTTCAGTTGAAGAGTTTAAAAATATCTTTAATGAGTACTGTCAGTCGAAGGGTTTAGATTTTCGAATTAACTCAGTAAAATTAGAAGAAGGTGAAGTTAACAACTCCTTTAGTTATATGCTTACTGATAATATTGGTTTAATTGGAAGCATTAATAAATCGGATGAAACAATAAAATCAATAACTATGATTGGTTCGGGAGATGGTTCTTTGGAATCCGGTAGTGATATGATATTGTGTATGGCTACGATTATCTCTTCAGTTGATCCAACTTTACCTGAAGATCGTAAAAGTGAAGTTTTCAAAAAATTAAAATTGATTGGAGACAAAGCAGTAGATTTTACCAATATGTCACAAAATACTATTATGAACGGAATAAAATATACTGTTACATCTAATCCTAATACAGGTGTTATGTTTACTGCTTCTGTTCCTGGAAATTAATAAAGGCTTCACAGTAAAAAAAAGGCTACCTCAATTTATTTGAGGTAGCCTTTTTTATGTTAGTTACTTTTTAGTTTATGCGCGAAGCGTAGCACCAAGTTCTTTTTCAAACTGTTTAAGCAATTTGCTCATGGTGCCTTCAATCTCCTCGTCAGTTAAAGTTTTATCGGTGTTTTGTAACACAAAACTAATAGCATACGATTTTTTACCTGCAGCCATTTTATCACCTTCATAAACATCAAACACATTCATTTCTTTTAATAATTGTTGTTCTGTTTTACGGGCAATTTTTTCTATTTCGGCATAGGTTACTTTTTTGTCAAGCACCAAAGCCAAATCTCTGCGCACAGCAGGAAAAGCCGATATAGGTTGAAGTTTAAAACTGCTATTTAAACTCACCTCACAAAGGTTATCCCAGTTTATATCTGCAAATAAAACCTCGTCATTTAAATCAAATTGTTTGCGCGTTTTTGCATCAATACCACCAAAAGTAACCAATGTTTTTTGTTGGCTCGAAATGATGGTTTGATTGGTTAACGCACCTGGAGTAACTGCTACATCTATTTTTTTAATACCTGCTTTTTTGAGTATGTTTTGAAGTATACTTTTTAGCGTGTAGTATGTGGTTGATGGTGCTGCACCTTGCCAAGTTTCGGCATGTTGTTTACCGGTACTAAATAAAGTTAAATGTGTTTGTTCTGTATAGGTTTGATTGTGCTTGGTGTAAGTTTTACCAAACTCATAAACTTGCATATCTGCTACTCTCCGATTGCGGTTGTACTGCAAAACTTCTAAGCCATTATACATCATGTTTAAACGCATAATATCTAAATCGCTGCTTAGCGGATTAAGTAATTTTACAGCTTGTGATAACTCTTCTTCGGTATGATAAGCGCTTTTGGTAATGCTATTATTTAGCATTTCATTAAAGCCATTATCAGTTAAGTAATCGCTAATTTTATTGCGTAAAGCAAATTGCAAGTTCTCGGCACTGTTACTTACCGATGAGGTAACACGTGTTGGAATATCAATGTTATTTAAACCATAAATACGAAGTACCTCTTCGGCAACATCGGCATGGCGGGTAACATCTGTACGATAAGCAGGCACATCAAGCATTAATGTTTCTGTCGATTCACTTTCAATAACAAAATCTAATGCAGTTAAAATGCGTTTTATTTCACCCACTTCAATTTGTTTACCTATCAAACGATAAAACTTATCTAAGTTAAAATCAACTTTTGCATGGGCAACTGGTTGCGGATAAATATCTGTAATCGCGCTGCTCACTGTTCCTCCTGCAGTTTCTAAAATTAATTCAACTGCACGGGCTAATGCATCAATGGTAATTTCAACATCGGTACCACGTTCGTATCTAAAACTAGCATCAGTACTTAAGCCATGATGTTTAGCTGTTTTACGCACAGATGCTGGATTAAAGGTTGCACTCTCAATAAAAATTTCGGTAGTATTAGATTGAATACCGCTGTGTAATCCACCAAAAACACCGCCTATGGCAATGGGTTTTTCGGCATCACAAATCATGCACTCGTTACCCGTTAAGGTACGTTCAGTTTTATCAAGCGTGGTAAACTTAGTTCCAGCATTTACCTTTTTAACTACAATTTTAGCACCGCTTAATTGGTTGGCATCAAAAGCATGTAATGGTTGTCCTAACTCGTGCATCACATAATTAGTTACATCCACAATATTGTTAATAGGAGCAATACCAATAACGCGCAAACGGTTTTGCAACCAACTTGGCGATTCTTTTACTTCAACACCACTTATGCTAATGCCACTGTATCTTATGCAGTCTGCATCTTCAATTTGAACATTAATTTTTGCTGCTTGGGTTGGCGTAATTTTATAATTCGAACGTTTTAATACTACGTTAGCTACTGCGCGTAAATCTCGGGCTACACCATAATGCGAAGCCGCATCACCACGGTTAGCTGTTAAGCCAATTTCTATTAAATAATCGCTGTAGTTTTCAAAATAGTTAGTAGCAGGTGCACCAATTTCGTAATGCTCGGGCAATACTAAAATTCCATCATGACTTTCGCCTAAGCCCAATTCATCTTCGGCACAAATCATTCCTTCGCTGGCTTCGCCACGTATTTTTGATTTTTTAATCTCAAATGGTTCGCCTTTGGTTGGATGAACTGTGCAACCCACAGTAGCAACCAATACTTTTTGGCCAGCCGCCACATTGGGTGCGCCACATACAATATGTAATGGAGCAGGGCCACCCACATCAACAGTGGTTACACTTAGTTTATCGGCATTGGGATGTTTGGCACAAGTTAATACGTGGCCCACTACAATGCCTGCTAATCCACCTTTGATGCTGTTATAAGGTTCAATACCTTCTACTTCAAGTCCAGTTCCGGTAAGCAATTCGTCAATTTTTTCTGTCGAAAGCTTTGCATCTATCAAGGTATTTAGCCAATTGTATGATATTTTCATGAGGAAATATGTTGCTTAACAAGTTGTTTTAAAGGTGCGAAAATAACAAAAATAGCATACTGCTTGTGCTATAAATTCAATCTAATCAACGCAAGGTGTTTTTTTGCTCATACTTATTTAGTTACGGTGTTAATATCTTAGCGGATAACCTGTTGTTAAATGTGCTATTTAAGCCATTACTTTGCTGCTGTAATTGTAAATCATGCAAAAACATACCCTTGTAATTGGCGCAACTCCTAACCCCGATAGATATGCGTATAAAGCTACCGAAATGCTGACTAAATATGGGCATAGTGTGGTGGCGTATGGTATAAAAAAGGGAGCAATTGGTACAGTTGTTATTCAAAACGAGTTACCTCAACAATTGTTTGATACCGTTACATTATACGTAGGCCCACAAAACCAAGATGGTTTTTATCAGTATATTTTAAACTTAAAACCTAAGCGCGTTATATTTAATCCGGGTACCGAGAATGCTGCTTTTGAAGCACAATTACAACAAGCAGGTATTGAAGCATTACAAGCATGCACCTTGGTGTTACTAAGCACTGGGCAGTATTAATCAATCGCACAACAAAAAAATCATGAAAAAACAGATACTTTACGTTTTAGCCTTAGTGGCATTAATTGCGGTGGCTTGCCAATCGCCTAAAGAAAATGCATTAAAAGAAATTGATGCGTTGGAGGCACAAGACAGTTTATTTAACTTAGATAACATGGCCAAATTAAAAGATGCTTATGTGGCTTTTGCTGATAAGTATCCTGATGACGAGCGTGCTCCTGAGTTTTTATTTAAAGCAGGTCAGAATATTGGTGCTATTGCATCGGGTAATAAAGATGTAGAAATGCACAAAGAAGCCATTACTATTTTCAATCGCATTCAAACAACTTATCCTAAACATCATTATGCTGAAGAGTCGCTGTTTATGACTGGCTTTGTGTACGAAAATTATTTAAATGATGTAGCTAAAGCTAAAGTTGCTTACCAAGAATTAATGACTAAGTACCCCGATAGTGAATTGGCTGAAGAGGCTAAATTGGCTATAGAAAATGCAGGTGTTAATCCTGAAGAAATTATAAAGCGTGCGCAACAAAATGGCGCTGATAGTACAGTTAGTGTGAAGTAATTACTTCACACTAATCATTTCGTGACTAAACTCTTGGGTAAGCATATCAAGCACTTCTTGGTGCGATAAATTTTCGTAAATTTTACCTGATTTGGCAACAGCCATTGTTCCTTTTTCTTCACTTACAATTAAGGCAATTGCATCAGTTTGCTCGGTAATACCAAGTGCCGATAAATGCCTTAATCCGTATTTGCTTTGATGCTCAGGATTATCGCTAATAGGTAAAACAGCATTGGCTGCTTTAATTTTACTGTTGGCAATAATCACTGCTCCATCGTGCAGCGGACTTGTTTTGTTAAATATGCTTAACAGTAATCGTTTGGTTATAAACGAATCCAACACCTCGCCACTGGCTCCAATAAATTTCATTTCGCTTGTTTTCGGAAAAACAATAAGTGCTCCAGTATTGCTGGCTGCTAAGGTTTCGCAGGCTTCTACAATATCTTCGTAATTGGTGTTAAAGTTTTTTTCTACTTTCCAATTCCAAGGTAAAAATCTAAAAATAGATTGATTTTGGTTTTGCAATGTGCCTCGACCAATTAGCAATAAAAACTTTCTAATTTCTTGTTGAAACACAATTAAAATGGCTAAAAAACCAACCTTGGTAAACTCGCCCAAAACGGTTTCCATTAATGGCATTTTAAATAAGCGTACAGCTAACCAAGCCACATAAATAGTAAGCAAGCCTGCCATCATATTAAAGGCAAGGCTACCTTTTAGTATTCTAAAAAGCTGATACACCACTACACCAAGTAGCAGCACATCAATTAAATTAATGAGGGTAAACTGAAAATTATAAAAACTAAATATTTCCATATGTTGCTTGTACAATGTTAATACATTCTTTAGCTTCTTTCACATCATGCACCCTTAAAATGTGTGCACCACCAAGTAAGGCAAGTGTATTTACTACTGTAGTTCCGTTAAGCGCATGTGCTGCATCTGTTTGTGTAACCTGTTGAATCATTTTTTTGCGCGATACTCCTATTAAAACAGGCAATTCGGTTATTTTAAAATGGCTTAAGCTTTTTAGTAACTCATAGTTTTGCTCCAATGTTTTTGCAAAGCCAAATCCTGGGTCAATAATAATATCAACAATACCGGCTGCACGTGCCGCTGCAATTTTATGGTTAAAGTAATCAATAACCTCCAGGGTAACATTTTGGTATTGGGTAAACTGTTGCATGGTTTGCGGGGTGCCACGCTTATGCATCATAATATATGGCACACCTAATGCTGCAACAGTACTAAACATTGCAGGATCGTCTTCGCCACTGCTAATGTCATTAACAATACTAGCACCTGCTTGCACGGCTTGTTTGGCCACTTCGGTCCTAAACGTATCAATAGAAATAATGGCCTGCGGTAATTGTTTACTTAAAAACTCAATTGCTGGTATGACGCGGTTTAGTTCTTCAGCTAAACTAACTTCGGCAGCACCTGGCCTGGTGCTGTAGCCTCCAATATCAATAAAAGTGGCTCCATTATCAAGCATTTGTTGGGCTTGTTGCAGCAATTGCTCATGCTGAACCACACGGCTTCCATCAAAAAAACTGTCGGGGGTAATGTTTAATATACCCATAACAGAGGGTTTATCCAGTAAAATCAAGTTTCCTTTACAGTTTATGGATAATTTTGGGCTGAATGTTTGTAATTTGGGTACGTCCATTATTTTTGTATGCTCTACAAATAAACATTACCATTTTGATTAATCAAACATCAGCCCAATACGATGCCGTTATTGAAAAGTGCAGGCATATATTTTTAAGCAAGAGTAAAGACTACGGAACATCATGGCGTGTGATGCGTTTGAGCTCTATTGCCGATCAGATTTTTATTAAGGCACAACGCATCAGAACGATTGAAGAAAAAGGCAATCAAAAAATTGATGAGGGTGCCGAAAGCGAATTTATGGGTATTGTTAATTACTGCATTATTGGACTTATTCAGCTTGAATTAGCAAATGAAACTGATTTAGATGTGCCTATTGAAAAATTAACAGACCTATACAATAAGCACATTACAGAAACCAAAGATTTAATGATGCAAAAAAATCATGATTATGGCGAGGCTTGGCGCAGCATGCTTGTAAGTACATTTACTGATATGATTTTAATGCGCTTGTTACGCATCAGGCAAATACAAGAAGCCAAAGGCCAAACAATAATGAGTGAAGGGGTAGAAGCTAACTTGCAAGACATGATTAACTACAGCGTGTTTGCGTTAATTCATTTAACCGCAAAAGCTTAAAACAATTAAGTAAATGGTAACTTTTTTACCCATTAACTTTTTGCAATTTTGAATCACTAAAAAACAACAATTACATGAGAGCATTAACCCAAATAAGTAGAATATTAGTTGGCGTACTTTTTATCATTTCTGGTTTTATAAAGGCTAACGATACCATTGGTTTTAGCTACAAACTGGTAGAGTACTTTGAAATTTTTAACATGCATTTTTTTGTTGCTTATGCAGTAAGCATGGCTATGTTTATTTGTATTTTCGAGATAATGGTTGGTGTTGCATTGTTATTGGGCGCATACACGCGTTTAAATATGTGGCTGTTGTTGTTAATGATTGTTTTCTTTACCATTCTTACCGGCTACAGTGCTATTACCAATAAGGTAACCGATTGCGGTTGCTTTGGCGATGCGATTAAACTAAAACCTGTAGAATCGTTTTTAAAAGATGTGGTGTTGATGGTGTTTATTGTAATTATGTTTATTGGTCAGAAACACATTAAACCAATTGTAGCCAATAAAACCATTGTAGGCATTGCATTAGGTGTATCGCTTTTGGTAACTACATTCTTTACCTTTAACACATACATGTTTTTGCCTAAAATAGATTTTTTACCTTACAAAGTTGGTAATGATATTGGCCAATTAATGACCTTGCCCGAAGGTGCCAAGAAAGATTCGGTAGCCATGATTTTTATTTACGAAAAAGATGGTAAGCGATTAGAGTTAGGCGTAAATGATATTGGCCAGATAGACGACACGTATACATTTATTGATAGGGTTGATAAAGTAATTGTAGAAGGAGATAAAGCTCCTATACACGATTTTAAATTGTTTGATATTAATGGAGTAGATTACACCGATTCGTTATTGATGCAAAAGGGATTTAGAATAATTTTGGTGCAAACACATATTGCTAAATCGCGCACGGGTATGGAACCACAGTTGGCGAAACTAGCAGCCGATTGCCAAGCTAATGGCGTTGGTTTTTGGGCACTAACTAATACCACCCTAACCGAAGTAGAACCATATAGACATGAGCATCAGTTGGCATTTAATTATTATAATATGGATGCTACACCCTTAAAATCTATAGTACGTAGTAATCCGGGGTTAGTGCTTTTAAAAGACAATGTGGTGATAAAAAAATGGAGTGCTTATGGAATACCAACCTTTGATAAAGTAAAGCTTTATATGGAAGGAAAAGTTGGTCCTAGAGGTATAAGAAAATAAAGAACAAGAGCGGCTGTGTAAATGCAAAATTTATACAGCCGTAATTTTATATGAATATTTATTTAATAGGTTTTATGGCTGTGGGTAAAACCACCTTGGGTAAGCGGCTTGCTAAAGCTATGCAAAGGCCTTTTATTGATACCGATAAATTAATTGCCCAACGCACCCTTAAAACCATTGATGAGATTTTTGAAACATTAGGCGAAGACGAGTTTAGAAAAATAGAAGCCGATACCTTAAGAAGCATAACTGAAAACAATGCCATTATTGCAACAGGAGGAGGCTTACCATGTTACTTTAATAACATGGATTTTATGAATACACAAGGAGTAACTATATACCTTAGGGCAAATTCGGCCTTTATTTATAACCGACTTTTGCACGCAAAAGCCCCAAGACCACTGCTTAAGGAATTAAAATTGGATGAATTATTAGCCTTTATTGAGGCTAAATTAGCCGCTAGGCAGCCCTATTATTTGCAAAGTAAGTTGGTGCAAGATATGCCCCTGAAATCGGTGGAAACCCTTGTAAATACTATAGTTGAACAAGGTTTATAGGTTGGCTAAAAAGGCTTTACTATGTGTTGTAGGCCCGTAAATGTTGAAAACCTGTGAAAATCTAATTGCATAAAAAAATGAAAAAACCTTTGCAGGCACTTGTTTTATTCGGCATTGTTGCTAAGTTTGTTATGGTAAAACAAACAATTAACACTTTAATTATTATCAACTATGAACAAGTCTGAATTGGTAGACAAAATCGCAAATGATGCGAAATTAACAAAAGTTCAAGCTACAGCTGCTGTAGATTCATTTATGGCTGCAACACAAACTGCATTGAAAAAAGGTGACAAACTTATTTTAGTAGGTTTCGGTACTTTTTCAGTAACTAAGCGTGCTGCTCGTAAAGGTCGTAATCCACAAACAGGTAAAGAAATTAACATCCCTGCAAAAAAGGTTGTTAAATTCAAAGCAGGTGCTGGCTTACAAGGCAAAATCAAGTAATCAATACTTGATTAAAAAAATTAAAAAGGCTGTCTGCAAAGACGGCCTTTTTTGTTTTAACAGCAATACAAAAAAAAATGCTGTAAACGTTTGATGTGTTTACAGCATAAATAGGTTGAGTATACTTTTAAAAAGTAATGTTTATTTTAAATACACATTTACCTTATTGCGTGCAATGGTAACTTCAATGTGTTCTTGCAAAGTGGTGCTTAATGCAGTTCCAATATAATCGGCAGCCACCGGAAAAGATTTGTGGTTTCTATCAACCAAAACCAAGGTTTGTATTTTTCTCGATTTATTGGCCACTAAAGGAATTAAAGAGTAAAGCAAAGTTTTACCTGTGTTCAACACATCATCAACCACAATAACTACTTTATTTTTTACCTCTAGTTTGGTATTGCTTAGTAATATTTGTTTTTCGGCCGGATTGCTTTTATCCAAAACAATACTGGTAGTAAGTAATTTTATTTTACAAATTTCGGTAAGTTCGTTTACCAACAATTGGGCTACTTGTTCGCCACGGCCTTCAATGCCAGCAATTACTAAATCTTTTTCGCCAAAATTATTTTCGTACACTTGGTAAGCCAAGCGTTTAATAATTTGTTTAACCTGCTCATCGGTTAAAATTTGGGTTTTTGCGCCATTCATGCTACAATTGTAAACAATTTTTGCATCTGCAACTAAAATTATCGTAGGCAAAGCCCATTCTATACACAGTTTTAGGTTAACTAATAAAATTTTGTCTAAATATTTTGGCACTTGATAAAAAATCATATATTTGCCCCCTCAAAAAGTAAATAAAGTAGAGATGAAAGCAGATATCCACCCAAAAAATTACAGAATGGTTGTGTTCAAGGACATGTCAAACGACTATTCATTCATAACTCGTTCGACTGTTGATACTAAAGAAACTACCAAATGGGAAGATGGAAACGAATATCCATTGTTCAAATTGGAGATTTCTCACAAATCACATCCATTTTTTACCGGTACCAACATGTTAATTGACACTGCTGGTCGTATTGATAAATTCAACAAACGCTACGCTAAAAAGAAATAATTGTTTCTTTTTTGAACAATATTGCAAAAGCCTTCCATTTTGGAGGGCTTTTTTTATATACTCGCAGTATGAATTTGATTTTATTTGATGGTAAAAACCGGGGCAACCTATTGCCGTTTACGTTTACACGTCCGGTGGCCGAAATTCGCATAGGCATATTAACCATTACCGAAAAATGGGCTAAGTACAGTGGTGTTAAACCTTCGTTTTGCACACAAGATTATTTAAGCACTAAATATCCTGCTGTGCTTGCCGAAGCCAATTTAATGGTAAATGGCAGCGTTTGTCCCAATAGGTTGCTTTGGAGCGAAATTACCCAGCTTAAAACAGGCGAGGCGCTATACTTGCGCGATACATTGGTGGCTTGTATGGTTTCTGCGGCAGATGTATTAGGTTTTACCGAAACTGGTTTTGAACCACAAACTAAAGTGCAATCATCGCAACAAGATACTTTGGTGGTAAATCATACCTACGATATATTTTCAAAAAACGGAAAAGCCATTGAGGATGATTTTGATTTAATTACGCATGGAAGAACCAGTGCGCCAATCTCATCAACCAACCAAACCGTAAATGCTGCGCGTATTTTTATAGAGCCAGGTGCTCAAGTTGAGTTTAGTATTTTAAATGCATCGGCTGGCGCTATTTATATAGGTGCTGATGCCGAAGTGATGGAAGGCTGTAAAGTACGCGGCCCGTTTGCGTTGTGCGAACACGGTGGCCTAAAAATGGATGCAAAAATTTATGGCCCAACTACAGTTGGTCCGCATTGTAAAGTAGGTGGCGAAGTTAACAATGTTGTATTTTTTGCCTACAGCAATAAAGGGCATGATGGGTTTATGGGTAATGCCGTAGTGGGCGAGTGGGTTAATATTGGTGCCGATACCAATAACAGTAACCTTAAAAACACGTACGATGAGGTAAAACTTTGGAACTACACCACCGAACGTTTTGAAAAAACTGGTTTAACTTTTTGCGGTGTAATGCTGGCCGATCATGCTAAGTGCGGTATTAACACCATGTTTAACACAGGTACAGTAGTAGGTGTAGGTGCAAATATATTTGGTGCTGGATTTCCACGTAATTTTATTCCAAGTTTTGCTTGGGGTGGGGCACAAGGGTTTGATACTTTTGTGTTGAACAAATTTTATAAAACAGCCGAAGCCATGTGCGCACGTAGAAACATTAGTTTTACCGATGATGATAAAGCCATTATGAAACATGTTTTTGAACAAACAGCTAAGTTTAGGTTTTGGGAAAAGGTGAGTGAATAGGTTGGAAGTTGGATGCTAGATGTTGGAGGTTGGATGCTGGAGGTTAGATAATGGAAGAGACGAGATAAGAGAAACGAGATTGGGACATCTCCATAATTGCGAAGCAATCTCTCTCTTTCGCATCACTGCCTCAAAAAAATCTCTGCGAAAACTCTGTGTTGCCACAGACGCTTCGGTCTGCACTGATAGTCTGCGGTAAAAGTTAGAGGATAGATGCTAGAGGAAAGATGTTGGAGGTTAGATGTTGGAGCATAAAACCACAAAGCCATAAACCATTAACAAATCAGCCACTCAACCAATAACTAATCAACAAATAACAAATAATAAAAAATGAGAAAGAAAATTATAGCAGGTAACTGGAAAATGAACAAATCTTTTGAGGAAGGGATGGCATTAGTTACTGAAGTTACCGGAATGGTAAAAGACGAATACCAAGGCAGTGCGCATGTGGTAATTATTCCTCCGTTTATTCATATTAACGCAGTTAGCCGCATGGTGGCCGATAGTGGAAATGTATTTAGTGGTGCACAAAATTGCAGCAACCACGATAGCGGTGCATACACAGGCGAGGTAAGTGCAGGTATGATTAAAAGCTGTGGTGCCGAGTATGTAATTATTGGACACAGTGAGCGCAGACAATACTTTAACGAAACCAACGATTGGTTGGCACGTAAGGTGGATGCTGTTTTAAAAAATAATTTAACTGCTATTTATTGCTGTGGCGAAACATTAGAAGAACGTGAAAGCAACACACACTTTGATGTATTGAAAAAGCAAGTAAGCGAAGGTTTGTTTCATTTAACTGCCGAGCAATTTGCAAACGTGGTAATTGCCTACGAACCGGTTTGGGCTATTGGTACAGGAAAAACAGCAAGTACAGCGCAAGCACAAGAAGTGCATGCATTTATTCGTGGATTGGTGCGCGAGCATTACAACAACCAAGTAGCTGATAATTTAACCATACAATATGGCGGAAGTGTAAAAGCTGATAATGCAGTTGAGTTATTCTCTGCGCCCGATATTGATGGTGCTTTAGTTGGTGGTGCAGCATTGCAAAGCCGCAGCTTTGTTGATATTGTAAAAGCAATGAAGTAAGCATTTGTTTAAATCATATTTAAATCCCGAATGTAGCGAGAGTTGCATTCGGGATTTTTTTGTTTTAAGGATTAAGAACTTTCTCTAGTCTAATTTTGATACCTTCTGGTTTTATTTCATCTGTTTTTAACTTGTTAATTAAGAGTGCGATAAATCCATCATAAAGGATTTGTCCGTTCAGGTAGTTTTTAACAAATTTTCGAAGAATTTCTCTCCCTCTCGCTGATTTTTTCCAATTATCAATTTCTAGGTCCTCATTAAATTCTTCATACAATTTTTCCTCTTCATTTTGTAGTTCATTAATGGATAGCAATTGCTTACTCTCCGCATTTAACTTATCTATCGAACGAGTAATTCCTTCAAATAGACCAAGACTGACTACTTCATTAGCTGACCCAAAACTTATCAATCCAATAAAAGTATTATGCACTTTTTTGGTCAACATATCTTTAACGTGATATTTAATATCCTGTTTCGCATATTCCTTGAGTATATTTTTTATTTTCTTTTCAGTGTTTATTTTCTCCTCTCTAACTCCAAGGCTTTGAACAACCTTTAATATTTGCTCTTCTTGTAGTAGATAATTTTCTATGTGGTATACATCCCACTCTAATACATTTTTTTGAAGAGATTTACTTCTTGTTTTTTCTAAACGGAAGTCATTATCTCTATCAGAAATTTGGTAAATGGTGTTTTGAATTACCCCTTCCTTAACACATGTTTGGAGAACTTCCCAGGTCTCCTTCCCAGTTATTTTTCTGCCCGCAGAAATAATATTTAACTTGCTTGTGTACTCGGGGAATAGTTCCTCTAGGAAGTTTTTATCAAAGTCTTTGTCACTCTCAAGTATTAATACTTTTTTACCGGGTTTGTAATCTGAAATGTTTCCCACCAAATCAATAAGAGCCTTTTCAAGTTCACTTTTTTGTATGATTTCGATTGCTTGATTACTTTCATTATCATCACTTTGTATTCTATATATCGAAAACTCTGATTTACCAACAACTTCACTAATTATTGAATCTGAGTGAGTAACCAACCATATTTGATTATTTCCATATTCACTAATCTTATTATGATAAAATTCGGGTAGCTTCCGAGCCATTTTGGGATTTAAATGTAATTCTGGCTCATCAATTAAAAGAATTGAATTTTTGGGTGAAGTTTGGGCAAGTCTAATGTATCCAAATAATAGTTCTTTCTCTCCAGATGATAGGTCGTTGATATCATGAGTTGATCCAGATGCTGTTTGTACAGGAAAACTAATACTACCATTTATACTTGGTTTGATGCCTAGAAATTTTTTGTTGTCAAAAAAGGTTTCGAATAGGTCGGTAAATGTTTTATTGATATTTTTTAACATTTCGTTTGCTGTATCAACATCGCTCTCTTTTGCTATGAGTGCCTTAATGTAAAGAGCACCAAGCTCTGTTTTAATGTTATTATACTTGTTGTTATGGTTATATAAGGCTGAATTTTTTTGATTTTCATTCCAATTGTTATCATTAAAATTCACATTTAAGTGCTGATTTGCTTGGTTTTCAAAGACTCTATTCGGACCATGATAATCAATAATACCTATCCTTTGAGGGGTGTAGTTTGAAAATAGAAATCCCATTAATTCATTGTCGTGAGTGTTGGTTAGAACCCCATCGGTTATAGTTAACCCTATCAATTGTGTTTTATTATTTACGAGAGCTAGGATTTTGGCTAGTTCTGCCTCGGCATCTGCCAATATGCTGTTTTCAAATGGTGTATTTTCGTTAGGGATATTTCCGATAAAACCTAGAGGGGTATAACTACCGTAAACACCTGATTCTTTTCTTTTTTTATGAAGAATAATCTCCATTGCATCAGATTTAATAAAATTAATTTCTTCTTGTGCAAGTGTAAATTCAGCTTCAATTTTCAATTGTTTAGCAGGGTCATTTAGGATTGACCTGTATTGTTCTTTTAGGTTATCTGATTGACGAATAATATTGAATTCACTAAACCAGTTTTCTTTCTCATTATATGCATATGCACCATATGAGGACTTGAGCAAACGAATTGCGTGTATTATACTTGATTTTCCAACCCCATTTCCTCCAGTAATGAGGACTGTATTAGACAGATTTGATAATGTTAATTTTTTGATTGATCTAAAATTTTCAATGATTAGGCTCTCTATTTTCATGTTTTTACATTTAGTTGCTTATCTCTTCATACAAATTGCATTCTAAATTAGTTATTACAACATTGTATTGCTTTATTTAAATTGACAATCAAATATAGCAGTAAATTGAAATAAAGTAATTGGTGTAATTTTGTCTTATTATCAGTTTTATGCTTGACCAGTATTGCTTAATCGTATAGGTTAGTTATTATAATTTCTAGGTCGCATTTTTGAGGAAGTGGTCATTATTATAACTTTTAAAAAGTGATATTGATATAAGTTTTAATATAGCCATTATACTTATTGCACTATTTACAAGTAGCATCGTTTTTACCTATTGCAATTTAATTGTCGGTTTAGATAAAATTTAAATGCAATTGGTATAAATTGCCCCTTCATACGTTTACATTACATGAGTAAGTTTCTTGTTTTTATATACCTGCTGTGTTTGGGTTTTGCCGTTCAGGCTCAAAATAGTTTTAGTTTTGATGTGTTGCAGTATCCAAACGATTTAGATGACTACTTTGACAAGCGCGGTAACAGCGCAGTAAAAGATGCTGTATCGGAGTTTATTGGCTATTACAACTCGGGTAAGTTTACCAATAATCAAAAAATACAAATGATTAAGCTAACCAACCAAATGCTTGATCAAAATTATCAGTCTAGCCCACATTTCGAAAATTACTTTAATGCCATTAACGGGTTGGTGGTAAATAACCTTGTGGCCAAATTGGATAATTGGAATAAAGCTGCCGAAAAAGCACTTAATCAGGGTAAAGATGAGTGTTATAAATTTTTGCAAATTTCGCGCAATGTATTGTACGATAAAACCCTGTTTAAAACCGCTGCAATAACCTGGACAGCTACCAACCTTGATGTAGATTTTAGCAGTAAAACTACGCCTATGTTTATTTTTAAATCAACCGATTTGTTTGGTATTACCCCAGGCGATACGTTAGAGATATACCAAACCGGAGGAACGTACGATGCTGCAAATAGCATGTGGTACGGCAAAGGTGGTCGTACGGATTTTACCCGTGTGGGTATGGATAGCTCCAAAGTATTTACCGGTTTACACAACTATAAACTTAATTTAGAAGAAGGGCATTTAGTAGCCGACTCGGCACGTTTTTATTATTTAGGTTTATTATCGGCACCCTTGTATGGTAAGTTATTAGATAGGGCATTGGCCAAATCGGCCGGAGATAAATCGGTGTATCCGCAGTTTGATTCGTACATTAAAAACTTCAGTCAACTTAGTTTTGGACGTGGTAAATACACGGGTGGTTTTGGTATGCGTGGCGATGAAATTATTTGCAAAGGAGGCGACTCTACCACTGCCGATTTGGTGTTTTATTTTAAAAATCGCCCCGTGTTAAAAATATCAGCCCAAGAAATGATTGTGCGTGGTACTAAAATTAACACACGCAAAGCAAGTGCTACTATTTACATGGAAAAAGATTCCATTTTTCATCCACAATTGGAGTTTTCGTACCGCATAAAAGATGATTACATTTCGTTGTTTCGCGATAAAAAACAAGGCTTAAGCAGCGCACCATTTTACGACAGTTACCATAAAGTAGAGTTTTATTGCGATGAGTTAAAATGGGACATTAACAACCCTTCTATTGATGTAGATATGATTAACAGCGAAGAGCCAGCAAGGTTCGAGTCGGTTAATTATTTTAGGGATATACGTTACGAGCGTGTGCAAGGTATGCTTGCCTACAACCCTTTGCAGCGTATTAAAATATACTGCGAAAAACGCGGTGTTACAGGATTTTCTATTACCGATTATGCTGCAAACTTTAAAAGTAATGTAAGCGAAATTAGGCAGCAAATGATTTTGCTAAACGATTTTGGCTTTGTAAACTTTAACGAAAAAAACGATTACGTAACCATTAGACGCAAACTAAAAGATTATGTGAACTCGCATTTTGGTACTACAGATTATGATGCCATTACGTTTATGTCGGTTATGGGAAAACAGTTTCCTAATGCCAGCATTAGTTTAATTAATAACGATTTGCAAATTGAAGGTGTACCACAGTTTTATTTTAGCGATTCGCAAAATGTATACATCATACCACGTGGGCAACAAGTAACCTTAAAGAAAAACCGTAACATGGATTTTTCGGGTAAGCTACGCTCGGGTAAAGCCGATTTTTATGGCAATGGTTTTAGCTTTGATTACAATGCATTTAAAGTACGTTTAAATAACGTAGACTCAATGAAGTTTCTTTACCACGATGACAAAACAGGCGTGGATTTGCCCATTAAATCGGCCTTGCAAAATATTTATGGCGATTTAGCTATTGATCATCCCAACAATAAAAGCGGACGAAAAAAATATCCTGGTTATCCTATTTTTAAATCGGATGTAGGCTCTAAAGTTTATTACGATAAGCCATCAACCCAACTTGGTGTGTATGATAGAAACAGGTTTTATTTTGATGTAGAACCTTTTACTATGGATAGTTTGAATGAACTGGATTTGGAAAAAATGTCGTTAGCCGGAACCTTGGTTTCGGGCGGTATAATACCCGATTTAAAATATGCATTATACTTACAACCCGATAAATCGTTAGGTTTTAAAATTAAACGCAACGAAGCAGGTTATCCCATGTATGGTGGTAAAGGCCGTGGTTTTATTGATTTATCGTTGAGTGATGAAGGATTTTTTGGCACAGGCGAAATCAATTATTTAGCCTCTGTATCTAAGTCGGAGCAGTTTGTAATGTTGCTCGATTCGTTAAACGGGCAATGCAGCACATTTGATAATAAGCGCACGGGCATTTACCCCGATGTAATAGCTACCAATACTTACAACCATTGGATGCCTTATTTAGATACCATGTTAATATCGCGCACCAAAGAGATTATTAAATTTAGTAACAAGCGTGCCGATTTAGATGGAACGGTAATTTATACACCAGGTAGCATGCATGCCAGAGGTAATATAAATATTGAGGAAGCACAATTAACATCGGCTGATTTTTGGTTACAACCCGACCAAATATTGAGCGAAGATGCACGCTTTAAATTGTTTGATTTAAAAGATGCCACCAAGTTTGCATTTGCATCAAACTCGGTAAAAGCACGTGTTGATTTAGAAAATAGATTGGGCGATTTTAAGTTTAACCAAAAGGGAATAAATGCCTTCTTTAATTACAATTTATATGCAGGTTCGTTTGATGAGTTTTTTTGGCGCATGGATCCTAAAACCGTTGATTTTAAATCGGCCGAACCCGAAGGTAAAAACACGTATTTAGTTTCAACCCATCCGTTACAAGATTCATTACAATTTACAACAGCCGTTACCACATTGGCCATTAAGGATTACACCATGTACGCCAAAAAGGTTCCATTTATTGCCGTGGGCGATGCGCAAGTATACCCCGATAGCAATAAAGCAACCATACGCGGTGGTGCCGAAATGGATGTATTAAATAAAGCACGTATTGAAGCCGATACCATAAACAGGTATCATAAAATTGATAGCGTAAGCATAAAAATTGCAGGTAAGTTTAATGTACTAGGTTCGGGTAAATATGAGTACGTTGATAAAAAGAAAAACGTACAAAAGTTTTTCATGAACGAAATTTTTATCAATAAAGCACATCAACTTATTGGAAAATCAAACATACCCGATACGGTTAAGTTTTTTGTGGGTCCAAAAATTCAATTTAGAGGTAATGCTGTGCTAACATCGGTAGTACGTAACTTGGAGTACGATGGATATTTTTTACCTATACATAACTTACCATTACCTAAAACAGAGTGGTTCAGAAACTCGGCAGTGGTAAACCCCGATTCGGTATACATCAATGTAAAATCGCCTACTAAAAATATGGTGCAGCAAACCATTTACAATGGTTTTAATATTAGCAACGATTCAACACACGTGTACACCATGTTTTTCTCGCGCAAGCGCAATCAAAGCGACCCCGAATTGTTAAAAATAGAGGGCACCTTGTTTTACGATGAGCAAAACAAAGAGTTTAAAATGGGCAGTTTCGAAAAACTATTTAACAACTCGCACAAAGGAAATTTAATGGTAGTTAACGAGGAGAAAAAAAGTATTTCGGGCGAGGGACGTGTAAGGCTAGGTTACGAAACAACTAAGTTTGAGTTAAGTGCTGCGGGTAAATTAAACTACAGTTTGGTTGATACCAGTTTTAAAATGAATTTGGTGATGTTGCTTAATTTTCCGTTTCCGCAAGGCGCATTGCGTTTAATGAATGATACCTTAATAGAGCAAAGCATGATGGCCGAACCACCTAAGTTTGATGGTAAGTTTTTAAGCAATGCATTAGCCGAGTTGGTGGAAGAAAAAAACATTAAACGTGTGGTGGAAGAAATTGAAGAAGACAATACCATTAAGTTGATTAACGATTTAGAGAAAACCATTTTTATATCGGAAATTACCATGCGTTGGAACCAAGCTACACGCTCGTTACAATCAGAGGGCGATATAGGAATTAACTCGTTTGATAAATATAAACTTGAACGTAAAGTTAAAGGTAAAATGGAATTGGTAAAACGCAGAAGTGGCGATGATTTTACTTTATACATTCAAAGCATTGCTGGAAGTTGGTATTACTTCAAGTTTCAAAAAGGCATTATGTATACCATATCATCCGATCCCTTGTATAATAATTTGATAAAGGATAATATTGACAAAATATCTAAGAAAGATGATTACAAGCTGAGGTTAGCCAACATATCAGCCAAAAATCAGTTTTTACGTGGGTTAGTGAAAAAACAATAATTATGAGTGAATTAGCATTAAAATCAGTAGCATTTGTTTTAGCTTATTTATTAGGTTCAATACCAAGCAGTGTTTGGATTGGTAAAGCATTTTTTGGCATTGATGTGCGCGAGCATGGCAGCGGAAATGCCGGTGCTACCAACACTTTACGAGTATTAGGAAAACCTGCCGGTTTTACCGTATTGGGTTTAGATTTTTTAAAAGGATTTTTAGCAGCTAGCTTGGTACTTTGGTTTGATGATTTAAATTATTCGCCTTACCGCATGGAGTTTAAAATGCTATTGGGAGTATGTGCAGTTCTTGGTCATATTTATCCTGTTTTTGCAGGG
>CAZJHS010000036.1:0-28159 GCA_964545895.1 uncultured Chitinophaga sp.
TATTATAATCGCCACATACCACTAAATTGGGTACTTGCTGAGCTACCTTTTTTATGTGGGCATGAAAAAATTCTAACCACTGCATTTTATACTCTTGCCTTACATCGCCTGTGGTACCGCTTGGTATGTATACACTAATTACACTCACCTCGTCAAAATCAACTTGTATAATTCGGCCTTCGGCATCATACTCATCATTACCAAAACCATACGTAACTTTTATGGGTTTGTGTTTGGTAAAAATAGCCACACCACTGTACCCTTTTTTTTGTGCACTAAACCAATAACTATTGTATCCAAAAAACTCAAACATGCTTAAGTCTACCTGGCTTTTTTCGGCTTTGGTTTCCTGAAAACAATATACATCGGCCTTGCGGCTTTCCATCCAATTAAGTAATCCTTTGCCTATAGCCGCGCGTATACCGTTTACGTTGTATGATACAATATCCATAACTGTTAATTTAGTTTGGCTAAAAACGGAAAGTTTTGGCAAATGACCAAACCTTACTTATACCAAATGTTGCTTAAGTTTTTGTTTTAACCGCAGAGTTACACAGAGCTTTCGCTGAGTTTGAAAGAGTAATTTTGAGGAATTGTTGCGCAAGAGTGAGATTGCTGCGCAATTGTGGAGGATATAAAAAATTATGCATGTTGAATGAAATTCCAATCTAACACCCAATCTCCAGCATCTAACCTCTAGTTTTACCGCAGAGCTACACAGAGGTTTTCGCTGAGTTTTTTGAGGTATTGTTGATTTGAAAGTTGAGTAAAGGAGATTGCTGCGCAACAATTGTTGAGTTAACAGAAATTAAGGAATGGTATAAAAAGTGAGTTATTATATTGCTGAACCATAAACAAAAAACCAAAAACTTTAAACAAAAAACTATAAACTAAAAACTGCATATTCGCACCACGATATGTTATACGTAAAAAAATCAACCATACCCAAAGCTGGTAAAGGATTATTTGTTGCTCGCGATTTTAAAAAAGACGAAGTAATTACCGAATACGAAGGCGAACGCTTAACCTGGAAACAATGCCAAGAGCGTAACGAAAAGAAAAAAGGTAAAGAGAAAGGTGCTTACTATTTTCATATTAGCAATAGCAATTGTATTGATGCTGAATATTGTCTTTGGGCATTAGGCCGCTATGCAAATGATGCTGCAGGTATTGGTCGCGTGGCTGGTTTGCGTAACAATGCACACTACAAAGTAATTAAAGGCAGAGCTTTTATTGTGGCCAGCAGAAACATTAAAGCTGGAAGCGAAATATTGGTATCGTATGGCAAAGCATATTGGGATGCCATGCGCGATAACCACTAAAATTTAAACACCAATCCAACGTTTATTCCCCACTTGCGCACGTGCCTGTCGCGCAAATAGGTTAGCCTGTGCACAGCACCAAGCGTAACAAATCTAAAAATGTTTTCTACCCCATATCCAGCCTCAACGTAAGGTAGGTTATGCTTAAATCCGTTTACAGGTAAGTATGGCGGGAAAGTGCTATGTGGATTTGGTATGATGTCTCTGTTATCGCGGCTTATGTTTCCGTATGCGGCTTTCACTAATGCGTAGTTTCTTAGCTTCCATTTTTTAAGTAACGGAACTCTATTAAAAAACAATCCTTCAAAATGTTGTACGTACCAAAAGTGCGCGTATTCATCGGCCACAAACTCGTACAAATTCATTAAGTTAAAATTATTATCGGCACCAATAAAAGTATTGTTACCGCGCATTACCTCAAGCATTGGATAAGGCAATTGCCCCATAATTTTACCCATTGTTAAACTGTAATCAGCATTACCCAAAAAGCCAGTAGTTACATGTTGATTAAAGTTTAATTGCAGTTTATTAAACTCAAAATTACCGCCCATTAATCCTTTAAACCCATGGCTATAGGTTAAGGTAATTACAGGTGCTTTAGCCAATTTCATTCTAATACGATTAATGCCTTTGCTCATCATTACTTCTTTGTAAGCAAAGCGCAAATCAACTGTTGCGGCTGAGTAGGTAAAATCTTGACTTAGGTTGTCGGTTGTTAATCCCTTGGTATCATCAACCAAATAAGCAAACCTAAAATTACCCAGAGGTTTAAAATAGGTATTTTGTATACTTACCCGTGCCGAAAAGTCTCTGTTTAGTTGCTTTAAATAAACCAAGCGGTAATCGATAGTTCTATTAATACGCGAGTGGCGCGAGCCCATGTTAAGCGCACTAAATACCGAGCTGTTGCCACTTCCAAAACCTGAAATAGGAGCTGATGAAGGATCTGTTACGCCTAAAATATCATTATCGTTTTTGTGATGAAACCCAATGGTCGACCATTTTTTATGCGACAAAATTCGCTCTACTCCTGCTCCGTATTTTATTTTTTCATCTTTAAAACCATAGGCCACATAACCGCGGTAATACCAGTTGGTAGATAAAAACTGATTGGTTCTAAACCCTACACGCAGCCTTAGTCCTTCTACTTGGTTATAGTTTACTAAAAATATGTACGGACCTAAATCTACTTTAGGTGTACGGTAATATCCTTCTGTAATTAACCGTATAATATCGGTGTAAGTGCGTACAATAGGTAAGTTTTTTACCGAATCAATCATGGTAAACATTTGTCGCTCGGTGGCGGTAAATTGCTCGGGGCGAGTATTGGCCCAAAACGTACTGTCTTTTTCGGTTGATGAGGTTTCACGCTCAATCGCAACATCAAAAAACTCATCAGGTTTGGGTTGATTAACTACTAAGTTGCTATTTGACCTGTACATTTTTGCCACAAAGCCTCCGGTGTTATCAGTAACACGTGCAAGCTCAATAATGGCACGTGTTTTAACAGGCAACCAAGGGCCAGCAGCAGTTGGTAATTGCTCTTGTTGAATCTTTAATCGCTCAATAAAATTGATGTTGGCATTGGGCGAAATTTCGGCCGAAATTCTACGTAATGCAAACGTAGAATCAGCAATCCACATGGTTCCCCAAAAACCTAAATCAGATGCTCTGCGCAGTTCTAATTTTATTTCGTAGCATTTTACCCCATCAATAAATGTTGAATCGCGCAGCGTATACAAATAATAGTTATGGCTGTTTGATGCCAATGGCGAAATAAAATCTTTGCCTAAAATACGCATCCAGTTTTCGCTAAAATTAAATTGCAACAAACTAGTGCCAAGCATATCAACCACGTAACTGCCTTCGCTTATACCAAAACCCATAACGGTATTAGCCTTTATTATTTCTTTGTTTTTTGATGGATTGGCGTTGTAAAAATACTGCGATTGGGTTTCGCTAATAAAAATAGGAAGAATAGATTTTCCATCCTCGTTTTTCATTTGATGTGCCGTATCAAATAACTGCTTAAGCGGTTGCAGCAGTTTATTTTTTTTCATCTTTTCCGATATGTTATTCATGGCCACATCGGTTTTATTATAGCTATCGTATTGGTAACTGTTAAGCAACGCATAATCGTTTACGTTGCGCATTTTTACGGCTTTGTTTACAATGCGTAATGCAGGGTTTAACTTAGGTCGTACGGTAACTTCCTTCATCATGGCCATCTGCTCTTCTAAACCAATTTCGAAGTGTTGAGTTTGGCCAAGTTTTACTTTTTTTACTACCGTTTTATAGCCTACAAAACTAATCACTAACGAGTCAACGGGCTGCGAAGTAGCCAGTTTAAAATTACCTTCAAAATCGGTAGTCATACCAATAGTGGTTCCTTTAAAACCAACACTTACAAACGGAAGCGATTCGTTTTTACCTTTTTCAAAAACATGACCTGTAACCACAGTTTGCTGGGCACTTGCGTGCAAGCCCAACAAAAGCATTATTACATAAAACGAAAACTTCTTACTCATTATTTAGTGGGCACCACACGTATTTTAATTCTAATATCTTTAAGTGGGCGATTGTTTTTAGCGCGTGGTTGCGCACAAATAGAATCGATAATATTTAACCCTTTTACTACTTCACCAAAAACAGTGTAACCACTATCTAATTGTGGCAAACCTCCTATTGATGTGTAAGCTCGTATTTGATCAATGTTTAACTGATAAGGACCGCGTTGTGCAAAGGCCGAATCGGTAGCTGCCTGAAATGTTTTGGTGTAAGCACGCAAACCTTCTTTATCACCACGCAAACTAAAATCTTTGATGCGCGCTTGAGTGCTATCGGCTTTAGTTATTTGATAAAAAATATTAGAGCGAATAATTTGGTTACGCAAGCCTTCTACTTTTTGCAACTCTTCAACCGTAAATTTTTTACCTTTTACAATATAAAACTGACTGCCATGCGAAGAAAAATCGGGGTTGATATCGCGGGCTGCAGCCAATGCTCCATACTTATGAATAAGGTTTGGCCTAAACTCGGCTGGTATTTTATACGTTGGGCCACCATCGCCAATTAGGCTATCTTCGGTAGCATAACGCGATTTTGGATCGCCCGATTGAATGGTGTAATCAGGAAAAATCTGAAAAAAAGTAAGGCTATCGTAATAACCTGCTTTTACCAATTTTAAAAAATTATCGCGATGCAAAGGTGTTTCATCATACAACTTCACCTTCATCACCCCAAAGCGGGTAATAATTTCTACATAGGTAGGTTTGGGGTTTAAGGTAGCACCTGTAGTTAGCAACAACACTCCCAATACCAACGTTACAAATATTTTACTTTTATGGTTATTCATTTTCGCTCGATAAAAATATACAATTTTTAGTCTTCGTACAATTCGTGTTCATCAAAATAAGCTACCACCAAGCTGCGCAGCAGCATTTCCTGGCTCATTAAATCAGTAAATGGTGGTTTTGATACGAGTTCAAAATGCGGCCAACCTTCGGCATCATGATGGGTAAATTTATAGTAGCCAGCATAACTCAACAATCGGCAGGTGGCAATATGAAACAAGTCCATTTTTTCTTCTTTGTTTAAAGTACGCATGGTACCAATTTCGCGCATGCCAATTAAAAATAAAATGCCATTCATATCGGGCTTTTTACCAAATTGTTTTTTAAGCTGAAAAACTATTTTATACCACTTTAGCTTAGTGGCCTCGTCTAATTCAATTTTTACTTCTGTTGTCATTTTGGGCCAAATTAACAATTAATATTCAGGTAATACAGGATTTCCGTTTTTTTCAATACTTTTATAGAAATGATGAAACTAATCGTACTAACGTTGCTTACTGTTTTTAGTTGTGCAAAAATAAAAGCGCAAGTGGCTGATAATTTTGCCGATGGAAATTTTAACCAAAACCCTGCTTGGGTTGGTGATGATAGCTTATTTGCAGTAACAGCAAATCAGCTAAAGCTAAAAGGTACCGTAAGTAGCGATGCATACTTGGCTGCTGCACACACCTTAATGGATAGCGTTACTTGGAGTTTTCAAACCCGATTTGCTTTAAGTCCTAGTTCTCAAAATTTTTCGAGATTTTACTTAGTTAGTTCATCGGCCAATTTAAAAGCGGCACTAAATGGTTATTACGTGCAATTGGGTGGCGTTACCGGAAATACTGATAGCATTACTTTATACAAACAAAGTGGAACTACTCATACCCGATTAATAGCTGGCCGACCAGCAACCGTGAGCAAAAGCAACAACTTAGTGCGTGTACAAGTTTTTAGAGACCACCTTGGTAATTGGCAATTGTGGAGCGATACTACTGGAGGCACAAATTTTATTTCGGAAGGAACAGCTTTTGATAACACATTTACCAGCAGCAATTACTTAGGTTGGTTTATTAGGTACAGCGCAGGCAATAGCCAAAATCATTATTTAGATGATGTGTTGGCCAATATTCCTATAAAAGATACTGTTTCACCCACGCTTGATAGTATTAGTTATGCTTCAAACAACAGCTTAATTGCCTATTTTAATGAGCCATTAGATACTACCACTGCATTAGATCAAAACAACTATTTGCTTAGTCCGCAAACCATTAACCCAATACAAATTAATTTTGTTGATGCCCAAACCGTGCGACTAACTTTTGGCAATTCCTTTTTACCTAAACAAGTGCATACACTTGCTGTTACTGATATTACAGATTTAAATGCCAACATCATTACACCCACACAAAAAACATTTTTGTACGATGTGTTTGTACCCGAAGATGTGCTTATATCGGAGTTTTTTGCTGATCCATCGCCAACAAATGGCTTGCCCGAATTAGAGTTTATTGAGTTATACAATAACACCACCACACCTTTAAATTTAACCGGATTTACGGTTAGTGATGGTAGCACCACAGCCACTTTGCCAAGCTTTACATTAGCCCCCGATAGTTTTGTAATTGTTTGTGCCACTACATCAGTTAATGCATTTGCTAGCTATGGCAATGTGTTAGGTGTAGCAGGATTTCCATCGCTAAACAACGCAGGCGATGTTATTATAGTTAAAGACAAAACCAATCAAACCATACATAGTTTAACATACGACTTAAGTTGGTACAACAATGATGCACGCACTGATGGTGGATTTACTATTGAACTGCTAAATCCTAAACAATTGTGCAAAGGCAAATTTAACTACGGTGCCTCTGATGCAAATGTTGGTGGTACACCAGGCACCTACAACAGCAGGTGGAGTATTATAAATGATACTCTTGCACCAACGCTAATCAATTACACCATTTTAGATAGTGTTACGATTCGCTTAGTTTTTAATGAGCCACTCATAAATACACAAACTGCCTTAGTACAAGTTTTGGCTCAGCCAACTATAACTATTAATCAAGTAAGTTTACTTGGCCCAGATACTCTTTTAATTACCCTACAACAGCCTTTAATCAACCAAACCACTTATAACTTTACCCTTAAAAATATTACTGATTGTGCAGGAAACACAGATTCTGTTTTGTTTTCGCGCAGTTATTTTATGCCGCAAAAAGCCACCAATTTTGATGTATTGATAAATGAAATTATGGCCGACCCAGACCCAAGTAATGGTTTGCCAACCGTTGAGTATATTGAGCTTTACAACAGAAGCACTAAACCTATTTCGTTAAAAAATTGGACTTTAGCTGATGTAACCACCAAGGCTAAACTACCTGATTATTTACTCTTGCCGGATAGTTTTGTCATCATCACTTCATCAGCATATACAGTATTGTTTAATCAATCATCTATTGGTGTAAGTAGTTTCCCTTCATTAGGTAATGATGGCGATAACTTAACACTAACCAATGATGGTGGCCAAGTTATTCATACGGTAAATTATACCTCGGCTTGGATTACCGATGCCCTAAAACGAGACGGTGGTTACAGCCTTGAATTGGTAGATACAAAAAATCCTTGTGGTACCAATAATTGGAAAGCATCAACCCACCCACTTGGCGGAACACCAGGAAATAAAAACAGTGTTGCAGGAAAAAATTTGGATGAAACTGCTCCTCGTTTAACCCGAATTTATGCCATGGATTCTACCCATTTGGAATTGTTTTTTAACGAAGCCATGGACTCTACTCGTTTAATTAATAATGCGCAATACGCCATCACTCCTTATAAAAATATTTTAAGTGTTGCAGGCCGTGCACCTTTTTACAGCAGTACTGTTTTAACATTGGCTCAGCCTATTGGGTTTGATACCACTTACACATTAAGTATTACCAATGCTTACGACTGTGCATCAAACCAATTACAAGACTACAGCAGCTTAGAGTTTGGTTTACCTTATCAGCCCGAAAGTACTGATTTAGCTATAAACGAGGTGCTTTTTAATCCAGGTTCGGCCGGGGTTGATTTTGTAGAAATTTACAACAAGAGCAACAAACTAATTGATGTAAGAAGTTGCCTTATTGCTAAGCGCGATGATGCTGGAAATATCAGCTCGTATGCATGGATTGCTCCTGATGGATTTACACTAAAACCACAAGGATATTTGGTAGCTACATCATCAACCCAAAATATACAACAAACCTATTTTTGTTTAAACCCCGAAAACTTGGTTACGGTAAATTTACCCAGCTTAAATGATGATGCGGGTAATATTATGTTGCTTGATAACAAAGGCCGCATTTTTGATGAACTAAACTACACCAATAACATGCACGTGCCATTACTTGATGATGAAAATGGCGTAAGTTTAGAGCGTATTGATTTTAACCGAGCAACAAGTGACCTAACCAATTGGACCTCGGCAGCAGCTAGCGTTGGTTATGCAACACCAACCTACAAAAACTCGCAATACTTGCAAACCCAGCATGCAGATTATACCATACAACTTCAACCCAAAACTATTTCGCCTGATGGTGATGGAAACCAAGATGTAATGAATATAAATTATACCCTAAACCAAACAGGCTACACAGGTACACTAACCATTTTTAATGATGCAGGCGTGGCAGTAAAAACCTTGTTTAAAAACAATATTTTGGGCACAAGCGGAACCTATACTTGGGATGGAACACTAACCGATGGCACCAAAGCACCAATTGGTATTTATGTGTTTTACTTAGAAATATTTAACCTAACTGGCGATACCAAAAGTTATAAAACAGTAGGGGTTGTTGCAGGAAAACTGTAAGTGTTTTTACTTGCCTTTGTAATCGGTATTTAAAACCCTAAAAGTAGTGCGTCTGTTTTCTTGATGTTGTTCTTCGGTGCAATCTACGCCATCAGCACAATCGTTAATTAATTTACTTTCGCCATATCCTACAGCTTGTAAACGCGCTTTAGCAATGCCCTTTTTAACTAAATAATCAACACAACTTTGCGCACGTCTTTGACTTAATTTTAAGTTGTATGCTTCATCAGCACGACTATCCGTGTGCGAAGCCAACTCGATTACCAATGTTGGATTATTGATTAAAATAGTAGCTAACGAATCCAAAACTTTAGCCGCATCTGGTCTAATATCAGACTTGTCTAAATCATAATAAATGCCCGATAAAGTAAGCTCTACACTCTCGTCAGGTATTGGTGTAAGGTAAATGGTAACTTGCACCGTAGTATCATTATTAACGCCTGCGCTTGATAACTTAATAGGCATGCTTTTAAAAAATTTATCTTTAGCAGCCGTTAAATCAAACTCATTATTTAAAGCTAACTCGGCAACAAAATCTCCCTTATTATCTGTTTTAAGTTGCAAAGGATTTTTACCTGCAAAGTTAAGTTGAGCACCTCCTAATGGTTGGTTGTCTTCTTGGTTAATTACTTTACCTTTTACTAAAAATAAGTAGGGTTTTACACTAATACTGTACAAATCATCATCGCCTACACCACCCACTCGATTGCTGCTATAGTAGGCCATTGCATCACCTGCATTAGCCGAGGTAAATGTTATTCCAAAATCATCGCCACCACTATTAATAGGGCTTTTTAAATTAATGGCTTTGGCAAATGTTCCTGCCGAATCTTTGGTGTAAAACAAATCTAAACCACCCATACCATAATGGCCTTTGCTGGCAAAGTAAATTTTACCATCAGGGTGCACCGATGGAAACATATCATCTTCGGTGGTATTTACATAAGCACCAAGATTTTTTGGAGTACCCCATTTGCCCGTTATCGGATTATAATCTATGTAGTAAATGTCTTTTTCGCCAATGCTGCCAGGCATGTTGCTGGCAAAATACATGCGCTTATTATCGGCTGTCATGGCCGGGTGCCCTACACTAAAACTATCACTACAAAAAGGCAATACTTGTGGCGCTATCCATTGGTTATTTTGCTTGTAGCTTACATATATTTTGCAGTTTAAACCTTTACCATCAATACCATTGCATTGCGTAAAATACATGGTAGTGTTGCTGCTATCAACCCAAGCTACTCCCTCGTTATAATTACTATTAACTAAGCCACTGGCTTTAGTTGCATTGCCATAATTTTGGTTTGATAATGTGGCTTCAAAAATATCAGCGCATTTTTGGCCTGTCCACTCAAAAATAATATTACCCGTTGATTCAGTTCGGGATGAACTCCAAGTAATTTTACCTTCACTAACAAAAGGTGAATAGTCGCTATTAACCGTGTTTAAAGCTTTAATGTTGGTGATGTTAAATTTTTCGGGAGTTTGTTTCCATTGGGCAGCCAATTTGCAGGCCTCCATTTCGCGTTGTGCATTTTTATCACCAGGTACTTCAAATAAATAATCGTTAAATGCACGTGCGGCATCATCATAACGTTCAAAGTTTTTCAGCAATAATCCGTACGAGTAAAGTATTTTAGGATCGGGGTATTTGGTATTAATTAGTTGTTCGTACCACTCAAACGCTTGTTTAAAATTATTGCTTAACCTAAAGCTCTCGGCTATTTTAAAATTGATAACGGCCTTCTGGTCTTCCTCTTTAATTTTAGCAAATATTTTTTTATACAGCAACGCAGCCGTGTTGTATTTTTTGTTGTTAAAAACAACATCGGCTTTGGCAATTTCCAAATCAATGGGTGTAATTACCTTCGACTCTTGCGCCCAAAGGCTATTAATCAAAGTACACAATAAAAGAAGCAAAATGGCTTTACGCATATACTTTCAAAATAAGGCAAATTTTTGGTAAAAATATAACGCAAATACAAGGCACAATATTTTAACATGCTGTTAAAAAACAAGAGGCAAACCAAATGGTTTGCCTCCTGAAATAGTAGTGTATTTAAAGATTAGTTTTATTCTGATTTTACCACCTTAGAAGTATAAATAGTTTTATCATTTTGTGTGATGGTTACTAAGTATAATCCGTTGGTTAATGCGGCTAATTCATTTACAATGTACTTATTAAATCCTTGCGATACAAGTAATGGGATATTTAATAATGATTTTCCTGTTAAATCGGTAATGTGTAACTGTGCAGCACCTGCAGTTAAAGTTTCCATTTCTATGGTTAACGCAGATTTTACCGGGTTAGGATAAATAGTAATTTGCTCGGCTTGTGCATCAGCATGGTTTACAACCACCACTTCACTTTCGGTAAACGAACCATCAAAATCAACTTGTTTTAAGCGGTAGTAAACTGTGCTTGCGTGCACAAATACATCCCTATCAGCATAGCTGTAGTTACTTGTTACATTGCTATTTCCGTTGCCTTTGGTAAAGCTAATTTCTTCAAAAGTTTCGCCATCTACTGAGCGCTCTACAATAAACCCTTTGCAGTTATTTTCGCTGGCAGTTGCCCAACGCAAAATAGCATCGGCCTTGCTAGATTTAGCTGTAAAGTATAACATAACCACAGGTAGCGGATTGTTGTTTGCACCTACCGTTAATTGTGTATTGTAAATGGCTTGAGTTTGCGCAAACGATACATTTTGTAAAGCAAACGATACCGAAGCTGCTGTTGCATTAGCTTGTGTCCATGTGCCTGTATTGTTAACCGCGCGTGTAAATAAACGCATGTCAGTTGTGCTAACTCCTGAACTTAAATTACCTGTACCTAAATTAAACAACAAATTAGTTGACGAGGTGGTTGCATTACCATAACGGTAAAGCATCCAGTAGTTAGGATGTACAGCTGTAACACCGCCTGGTGCAGTTAGCGGACTTGAGCCAATTGGCGCACCACTAAATTTATGTGCATATATCGTATCTGTTCCATTGATATTACTGTATATCATACTTAAGCCTGTTGAGCCTAACGCGTAGGTACCATCAACTACTGGTGTTTGTGTGCCTACAATTGGTGTTCCTAATGGATATTGTGTAGCCACCCAAGTTGGAGGAATATTGCCAAACAACGCTGCATTACAATTGCCTGAAGCATCTGTTGCAAATGTATTGGTAGCACCTTCATCAAAACGGTAATAAGCCATTAAACTAATGCTTGGCGAGTTGTTTAAACGAGTATGCATATTTGCCCTAATATCACTTGCTGTGCGCACAGTATTCCAAATGCGTAACTCATCAATTGTTCCTAAAAATGCAGATGAGGCTAATCCATCATTACCAATTGTAATATCATAGTTTTCTGGAATAATAGCTGATGTACTAACAGTAGTATCTAACACAACTGCACCATTAATATAAAACCTGAAATTGGTTCCGTTAAAGGTAGCTGCCACATGACTAAAGCCTGTTGGTACAGCAACTGCCGAAGTAAATTGGTAGAAATTAGTGTTAGTATTCATAAAGAAGTTAAGCTGATGTGCGGCTGTTAAACTCCAGTTGTATTGAATAAAACCAACTGCCGAATCTTTCGAAATGATACTACGATCTACTGCTGTTGTTGATCTATTTATCCAAGCCTCCATAGTAAATGAGTTGGTTAAGTTTAGGGCTGGTGTATTTTTTACATTGAGCATTGAGCTTGCAGTAAATTGTATACCATTAACAGAAGTATTTCCTAAACTTAAATTAGTTACATTAAATACATACACCAATGTATCGTTTGATCGATCGCCATCTACTGGCTGCGCTGTCCAAGCTTTAAGCGTATACACACCTGCTACACTTGGGTTAAATGTACTTACAAAAACAACTCCTGCAGTAGCACCCGAACCTACGGTAGTAACCGTTGAAGTTGCATTATAATTTGAAGGACCTGTGATAGATATTGCTACTGGAATGTTGGTTTGTGTACTGCTTCCAAAGTTGCGAACAGTAATACTTGGGTTGATGGCTGATGAGCCAGCAATAAGCGAACGACAAGGGTTTGAAACTAAACTTACCCCAACATCGTTTACACCATCAACAACACGAATATTATCCATGTCAATAATTACATCGTTGGTAGTTCCAAACCATTCGTATACAATTTTTACTACAACATCAACACCTGTAAAGGCTGCTAAAGAAGCAGTAAATGGCGTATAGTTTGCCGAGCTGGTATGATTAACACCATTAATTAATGCCAATTGAGTAAAGGTATTACCGCAATCAGTAGACACCATTACTTTAATACTATCTGTGTTTAATAACGTTGCGGCAGTACCTCCAATATTATTTAACACACGGTAATCAAAACGCAACACATGGTTAGTAGTAATACCACTAATACGTGGCGATTGAATGTATGCGTTAGCTGCAAACGGACTGCTATTGTTTATATTTACCCTAATAGAATTACTGGTGTTTGTACCGTTGCCTGTGCTTACCAAAAATCTGTTTGTTGTCCAATTGGTAGGGAATGTTGCGGCATTAAAGTTTTGAATAACTGGTGCTACACTTGCTGCAAAAACATTGCGCACCAAAGGAGGCAAAGTATCATTTATAGCATTTCCATCAGGACCAAATCTTGTCCATGCGGTAAAGGTATAAGCTCCTGCCGAATCGAAGTTAAACGATGGTAAAACAGTAACATTAAGCGTGGCGCTTGCTGCTAAAGTTCCGCTGGTTACCAATACAGGTCCAAACGAAATAGTATTGCCTGATGGCTTAATAATTTTACCAAAAATACGAAGCGTATCAACAGCAAAATTTTGACTTAATAATCCCAAATTTTGCACTTGCATAGATACTGCTTGTGTACCAATGTTTACACAACCTGTGCCTGGTGCAAACAAATCAATAACACCTAAATCATCATTAATGGTTAAGCGAGGCTCAATCATAAACCTAAATTGATTGCTGGGGTTAACGGCAAAATCATTCCACGCTAAGCCAGTAAAACCTGTTCCTTGGCGGAAATAAAAAGTGCGATTTCTGATTGGATTTTCGTTTTGAAATGCAAAGCCAATATTATTTGCTGTTGTTTGACGAACACCAATATAAAACGAACCGCTTACAGGCACAGATGGTATTGATAAGTTAAATATACCATTAATAGTATTTTGTGTACTTGAAACCCAATACGGATTCATTTTTGGACCAAAGGTTGAGCCTGAATCTTCGTAAATAACTACTTGGAAAGGAAACGGACCATTAAAAAATGCATTGGTAAAGTTTACGTTTACTTGGTTTACAAAGTTTGGAACTGGGGTGTAAAACTTCGCCACAATTTCACCATCAGGATTGGTTCCTACATTACCAGATTGTGCTAAAAACGGACGACTATAACTTAATGCATTCAAAGTATTTTCACGCACCCAAATTGCGGTATCGTTTGAAGGTTTTTGGTCAGGATTTGGATTAACCGTTAGTGTATCAAACCCTAAAACAAATGGTGTATAAGGCACTATATTTATGATGGCCTCATTGCCTGCTGCCAACGATACATTAACAGAACCCATGTATCCATTTAATTTGCTGCGTAAATGTATAGGCTCATTTGTAACTGCCGCTGCACCTTTATTACGTACTAAAACGCGTATGGTATCATCTGTACCGATCGGAATTTTTCCGTAGGTATAAATAATTACTGTTTGTAAATCAAACGTATCAATTGGGCTTGTGCTTTCAAAAGCACCACGATAAGGACGTACAGTACTTCTTGGTGTGCCAAAATAATCGGTGGTTGTGCCTATTGGCGTACCTATTAAATTAGCACCAGATGTGTTTACGCCATTAAAATTTACTGTTGGGTCTGTTACGTTATTAAAATCTATCAAACCAAATGTTGAGTTTTGCTCATTTGGCGTTGCAGCAGCTTTATAGGTTGCAATGGTACCATGAAAAGTTCCTATCCAAGCGGTTAAAAAAGTAGGTCCACCGTAATACGTATTGTAATCAATAGTATTAGTACCTGTTGTTGGTGTACTATAAAAAGCACCTACGTGTTGATTGGCCGAACCTGCACGTGTATTGATGCAAAGGTTATTTCTGCTGGTAAATACGCTTGAAGCGCTGCTATTACTTTTTAATAAACCAACTGTTGTTGGTTGGCCATTAACTGTAACATGGGTTCCTCCAATGCGAAAAGTATTGTGCTCAACAACTACTGTTGCATTTAGTGTGCCTCCAAATAGAAAGCAACGTATGATTTGACTAAGTGTGTTAGGAAAAGTAGCGCTACCCAATGATATGCTGTTGTTTCTTACCAACAATGTACCCGAGGCTATAGCAGGAGAGAAAATAATGCCTTGTAAAAAATTTGCTGCACTTGTATTTAAATCATACACCCTATTTTTGGTAACCGTTACGGTTGATGTTGGCTCTATTAATGTAATATTTAAAAACTGGTATCCACCAGTAGATGTTGCAACTGTATGCGTACAATTGTTTGAATCAATAATCATACTGCCTACTCCCGAAGCTAAACGAATTGCTGTGGCTTTTTGGTTTACCAACAAACAATTTCTTACTGTAGTATTATTATTAGCCGCACCATTGGTACCGGCAATTTCAATACCTAAATTACCCCCACTTATTGTGGCATTTAAAATGGTATTATTTGCATTTAAGCCCGCAAGTAATCGTAATGCACTTGATGCGGTAGTTCCAATAGCACCGTTATCAATAGTACAATACGTAAACATATTAAACGAAGCACTAGCACTTAATGCTATAGTATGAGATGCTGCCACGTTATTCGGGTTTGTTATGGTTAACAGTTTTGCAGTACCAGTAGATAACGGACGACCATCAATAGTTACATTATCGGCACCATTGTATGTTAGTAAGGTAGCCGCAGTAAATGTAGCAGTAATTGTTTTTACAGATGTTGCCGTATCTGCGGGCCTAATCATAATATCAGTATACAAAGCACCGCTTGCGTTACCACTCTCATTTAGGGTAATTGCTGCGGCCTCTGTGGTATTGGCATGAACCAATACTACAATACTGCCCGTATGTGTGCCATTGTTGATGTTATCAATGGCCGCCTTTAGGGTGCTGTAATTTGCTGAGGTGGAACTTCCTGCAGACGATGTTAGCGAAATTTGCGCCTGTGCATTAAGCGCTAAAGCGCCAAACACAAGCATTACCAAGGCTCTAAGCCATAGTGTCCTCTGTTTAAATGGTTTGTAGTAATGTCTCATAATAGTTTGTATTAACAATACAATATACAAAACATTGCAAACAACAACAGTTTGTAATTATATAAGTAACACGTACTAGCTAATATTTGGTTTGTTATTGCTGTAAATAGCCTTATTTACACGCACAAGGCGCCTCTTAAAATTTTCTTAATGTTGCAATAAATATTCTATCGCAATTAAATCAGACACATCACTTATTTTCGCTGCATGATGAATTTATTCGCCATAGAAACTGAAATTAATGGCAAAAACAGCACCTTACTTTCTTTGCTTGATGCAGAGGCTATGGCCCATGTTAAAAATCAAAAAGCTATAGTTGGTATTTTAAAAGATGTTGCTGGCCCAATTAGCCACGAGAATATTATTTACAATCCGGCATTTATAGATTTTTTTCATAAAATCATGTTGGTATTTGCCGAGTTCACTTCGGGCACTAATTTAAGCCAAACACAAGGCTTTATGTATTTGGTTGATGAGCGCAGTACAACACCCGATACCCCCGAACAAAAAGATATTATTGGTTCGTTTGAGGTAAGCGCAGGTCTACTACTTAAAGATACTTATGTACCCAATGCCAACTACCAATTTATTAGCAACCAAGGCTTATTTAAACTACCCGCACAAATTGAGCGTGTTTTATTTATGGCATTGGTGTAAGTTGCAAGCATGGCATTTATTACTTATTTAGATTTTGTTGATTTATGGTATAAACTGCGCGAACGCGGAACAAGTTATGCTGCAAAAAAACTATTAAGTAATGCCGAACAACGTATAAAATCTACTTGGAACGAAGACGACTTACCAAGCAGCAATTGGTGGCAAGTAGATGCGGTGCGACAACGTTGGAACCAACTTATTACGGGTAATCAACAAACCATTTACCCCGATTATGTGGTACAAAAATGGTTATCAAACCAAACTAATTTAAAGCTATTAAGCATTGGTTGTGGTACTGGACAACGCGAATTAGAATTTGCCAAACACACTTGCTTTGCACAAATTGATGCCTTTGATATTGCACCAAAAGCAATTAAAGATGCACAAAAAACTGCGGCCGAAATCGGAATAAATACTTGCAATTTTTTTGTGGGTGATGTGTATCAAGATGCTTGGCCCGATGAACATTATGATGTGGTATTGTTTCACTCTTCTTTGCATCACTTTAAACAAGTTGATGGCTTACTAAAAAAAGTAAAGCGTACCCTTAAAACCAACGGAATAATTGTTATTAACGAATACGTGGGTGCTAATAGATTTCAGTTTACCAATTCACGTAAACAAAAGGTAAATGCCATTTACCAAACGGAGGTTCCGACAAATTTTAAAACACGTAAAAACACTACCACACCAAAAAATAAAGTGTACTTTCCGGGGTTGCTGCGCATGGTTATTTCCGACCCATCAGAAGCTGTTGAATCGGCTAGTATTATGCCACTTATGCAAGATAATTTTACCTTACTTGAGCAAAAAAACTATGGTGGAAATTTGCTTACCTTTATTTTAAAAGATATTGCCCATCATTTTAATAAGCCAGAAGCTCAACCCATTTTAGAAAAACTTTTTGCACTAGAAGACGAGGTGTTACAGCAAGAACAACAAAGTGATTTTGTGTTTGCTGTTTACAAAAAATAAGTTGCTATTTTTTATTGGTTTCAAGTATCCAATTTACAACTTCATCAGCCACATACTCGGGCACATGGTTGGGTAAGTTATATTCTGTTGGGGTTGATGCCCCCTCGCCTTCCACCATTAAATGATTTAGTTTATCAAACAGCACATATTTAATGCAGCATGCGCCATTCAATTTCGTTTTCCAACTTTCTAATTCTGTTGGTGGCACTTGGTAATCGCGTTTGCCTTGTATAAACAATACTGGTTTTTTCATCAAAACCTGAGCAATATTTGCAGGTTTGTTTATATCCATGTGCCTAGCAAAATCAATTGTTATACCCGGAAATAACGAATCTTTTACCACTGTTTTATCATACAAATTAGCTTGCGTATAGTTTGCGCGGGCAACCAAGTTTTTAATGGCAACTTGGCTAGCACTATCTTTTTGCAAAGCACCTAAATAATTTAACTGCGCAGGTATAATTTCTACTATGGTTTGATAGTTTGCAGCCAAACCAATAAATCCTTTTATGCCTTTACAAGTTTTGGCAAAGTAGGGTAACATATATCCACCTTGACTATGGCCCATTATATAAATTTGCTTTTTATTGATGCGTGCATCTTTAGCCAGCTTATTAATAATATTTTGTAAGTCTAAAACATACTCTTGGTGCATAGTAAAATGCTTCGCTCCTTTAACATTGCCTGCATTTGCTGTACGTTTATCAAACCTATATACAGCAATACCCTTAGCAGCTATTGCCCAAGCTAAATCTTTATATGGTTTATTGGGACCCATGCTTGCATCTTTATCTGTAGGGCCGCTTCCACCTAAAATAATTACCAGCGGAAAAGGACCCGCTCCTCTCGGTATACTTAACATGCCTTCGCTTACAATGCCTTTGGTAGGTACAGGTAGTTTTACTTCATAAAAATTTAAGGTATTGATGTAGGCAGGAGGCGCATAATTAACTTTAGTATTGGCAAAAAATATACCTGCTACTTGGTTACTTTTATTAATGGTTAACTTAAACAAAAACGATTTTTTTACAAACGATATTTTAGTTTCGGTTAGCCAACTTGTATCGCCAATATTGGTAACTTTTGTTTCATCAATAGTTTGTAGCGTATCGTAGTTGTCAATAAAATTACTCCACATCACCTCGTAGTTATCGGCATCAAGCTGACGTTTCATTTCGGAATCATGTAAAGTACAAATGCTATCAAACTGTTGGGTTGATAAGTAGTGTAATACGCGCTGTGTTAATTCAATTGCTTTTGATTGTTGGCCATATGATGGCATTGCCCCAAGAAAGAAGCAAACCAATAAACTCAACTTTAATTTCAAAAAATTCATGCTGCAAGATGTGTAATAATTCTTAAAACTGAATAACTAATGCCACTCAATAATTTTTACATTTTTAACCCTAAATATTAGCTTTAAGGTGCTTCGTTAACTTGTTTAAATCTTAAATAATTATCATACTTGCCATTGTATTTAAGTATAACCATACATGAAAAAATTAAGCCTATTTTTATTACTAATTACCTGGTTGTGTATGCCTAATGTAAAGGCCAATACATGCGCAGATACATTATATCTGGTTGGCAAAAAATGCTACATCAACAACAAAAAAGTTACCCAAGCCGAACTAAGTGTTTTGTTTAAATCCTTCCCCGAAACAAAAGCTGCGTATGATTCGTACATGAATAAGGTTGGTCGTAGCATCATGCTATCATCTGCCACAGGATTTATTTTTGGATATGGAATTTCACCTTTCTTATTTCCTGTAACATCAAACTTTAATCAAACTGCACATTTAGTAATGGTTGGTGCTGGATTGGGTGGCTTAGCTTGGAGCATTCACCTCGAAGAGAAAAATCAACAAGCGCTTAAAGCTGTTATTAGCAGCTACAATAAAGCATTGTTGTTAAAGTGTGCTAAACAATAGTTTATCTTACAGCACAACTGATAAAAAAATTAGGCAAAAACGCTACTTCATTTAAAATTGATAAAGAAGATAAATGCAAGTAGCAGCATGATAATAGGCAATGAATTTAAGGACAAATCTTGTTTTAGATAATAACGATAAGAGTGTTTCCTGAAAATAACCCAACGTATAAAAGCGCCTGGATACTGAATTATTAATAACAATATAAATTCTATTACGATTTCAAGCATACTAAGTTGAATATAGTTATGATAGCAACTGTGTTATTAATTCATCTTTAGTTATTCCACGATGTTCGGCAATACTGCTAAGAATTGCAGAAAGTGTACCAACTTTTATCGGATTATGATTGGGAATAGTAATATGGTGTTGGCCAAATTCAATTGTGCTTAACCTGATGTGACTACCCGTTTGCCGCGTGGGTTCGTATCCAAACCTTTTTAAATATTTTATCAGGTCTGATGCTGAAATATCCCTTGGTAGTTTCATGCTGCAAAAACTTCATCCTTCACCCAATGAAGTCTTATTAGTCTTTTGTTATTATCTTCAAAATGGCAGCGTACTGCATCTTTCACAGCTTCTTTAAGTTGCTCAATTGTATCTGCCTCCGTAAAGATAGACACACCCATACCTTTAGCTGTGTATCCACCCTCATCACTCTCTTCTACTAAAAATATTACCTCTTCCATGTCTTTAGCGTTTTAACAAATTTAATATTTTAATTGAAAAAGAAATCCTCCAAAAACATTCTAAAACAAAAAGAGGCTGCCCTTATGGAACAGCCTCTTTTTATTTATACTATTAAACTAAAGTTTAGTTCAACACTTCTTTTACATCTACGTAAGGTAAATTAAAGGCATCAGCAACACCTTTGTAAACCACTTTACCATCAACTACGTTTAAGCCTAATTCTAACTCTTTGTTATCAGCACAAGCTTTTTTCCAGCCTTTGTTTGCTAATTGTAAAGCGTAAGGTAAGGTTGCGTTAGTTAATGCTAATGTTGATGTGTAAGGAACTGCACCTGGCATGTTTGCCACACAGTAGTGTATTACATTATCAACCACATAAATTGGGTCTTGGTGAGTAGTAGCTTTTGATGTTTCAAAGCAACCACCTTGATCAATAGCCACATCAACCATAACTGTACCTGGGCGCATAGTATTTAACATATCGCGGGTAATTAACGAAGGCGCTTTTGCACCTGGGATTAATACCGCACCAATAATTAAATCTGAAGTTTTAATTGCTTCGCGTACGTTGTACTCGTTTGAGTAAACTGTTTTTACGTTAGCAGGTAAAATATCATCTAATTGGCGTAAACGAGGTAATGAAATATCCATTAAGGTTACATCAGCACCTAAACCAGCAGCCATTTTAGCCGCTTGGGTTCCTACAATACCACCACCTAAAACTAATACAGAAGCCGGACGAACACCTGGTACGCCACCTAACAAAATACCACGTCCACCCATTGGTTTCTCTAAGTATTTTGCACCTTCTTGTATACTCATACGACCAGCAACTTCGCTCATTGGTACCAATAAAGGTAAGCTGCGATCTGTTTTCTCAACTGTTTCGTATGCTAAACATACTGCTTTGCTATTAATCATAGCAGTAGTTAATGGCTCGTGCGAAGCAAAGTGGAAATAAGTAAACAACAATTGACCTTCTTTAATCAAAGGATATTCTTGCTCAATTGGTTCTTTTACTTTTATAATCATTTCGGCTTTAGCGTAAACCTCGCCAATAGTTGGCAAAATGGTAGCACCAGCTTTAACGTATTCATCATCTTGAATACCACTGCCGTTACCAGCTGTAGCCTGAACAAATAATTGGTGACCTGCTTTTACCAATGCCGAAACGCCTGCAGGTGTTAAACCTACGCGATTTTCGTTGTTCTTAATTTCTTTAGGAACTCCTATAATCATAATCTTATTGTTTTTTAAAAGGTGAGCAAAAGTAATACTCTATTACATAAAACAAAACGCCCCGCAAAAATGTGCGAGGCGTTTATGATAAATCTCTTTTTTTTAGCCTGTTATTGTGGGTTTCTAACTGGCGAAACTGGCTCAGGTGTAGCAATAATTACATCACCTTTTATTGATAAAATAATATCGGCACCAGCGTTTGATTTTACACTGATGGTTTTTAAAAACTGTCCAGGTCGGCCGTACGAGTTGTATGCAGCCTTAATAACCCCTTTTGCACCAGGCATAATAGGTTCTTTAGGCCACTCAGGTGTGGTACAACCACAACTAGCTTGCACATTGGTTAATATTAATGGCGTTTTACCTGTATTGGTAAACACAAAACCATAAGTAGCCAAAGTGCCTTCTTTTATTTTAGCAAAATCATGTTCTAGCTTTTCGAACTTAATTTTAGGCATGGTATCAACGCTGTTATTGGCTTGAGCAAATACAGCTACCGAGCTAAAAAGTACGAATAAAACAGCAAGTGTTTTTTTCATATTAAATAGATTAAATGCAAAAAATAACCTGTGCTCCACAGTTGATGCACAGGTTATTTTTATGTTAATAATATCAATTATTTACCTGGAGTTGGAGCAGCTTCTGGAGCTTTTACTTCACCTTTTAAAGTTAAAGTTACCATATCGCGGCTTGCGTTTGAAGTAACAGTAACGGTTTTCATAAATGCACCTGGCGAAGCAGCATTGTAAGTAGCTTTAATAAAACCTTTTTTACCTGGCATAATTGCTTCTTTAGTCCACTCTGGTGTAGTACAACCGCAGCTTGCAGCAGCATTAGTAATAATTAACGGACTTTTACCTGTGTTGGTTACCACAAAAGTGTAAGTAGCCGGAACGCTTTGAGGAATGATACCGAAATCGTGTGTTTCTTTTTCAAAAGTAATTTCAGCAACTTTTTTGTCTACTGGTTTTTGAGGAGTTACCGTTTGTGCGTTAGCAGCGAAAGTAGCACCAATGGCTACAAATGCAGTAATTATTAGTTTTTTCATGTTTTGTAAATTTTTGTTTTTAGTTGGTTTCAAATATTGTTCCAAAAAAATTATTTCCGAAACGGGACCTCGAAATTACACAAGTGAATTGGAAAATCAAACACTTAAATGGTTAAAATAAACTTAACACCAACAACTATCATTCAGTTAGTATTTTGCAGGCTGCTTACTGCTTTATATATTTGAAGCCTTAACAAGCGGAATAACATGGGAAAATCAAGCCAAGCTAAACTAAGTGCCGAGGATTTTAAAGCCTCTGTAATAACAGATTACGTAATTGCATACCGCAGCCGACAAGCAAGTTTGTTGGGTCGTAAGGAGGTTTTAACGGGCAAAGCCAAGTTCGGAATTTTTGGTGATGGAAAAGAATTGCCACAAATTGCCATGGCCAAAGCCTTTAAAGATGGCGATTTTAGAAGTGGTTATTACCGCGATCAAACATTTATGATGGCTATTGGCCAACATACTGTACAAGAATTTTTTGCGCAACTATACGCCCATACCGATGTAGAGGCCGAACCAGCAAGTGCTGGCCGTATGATGAATGGCCACTTTGGCACCCGTAGCTTAAATGATGACGGAACCTGGAAAGCCTTAAAAAATCAAAAAAACTCATCTAGCGATATTTCGCCAACAGCCGGACAAATGCTACGTTTGGTAGGTTTGGCGCATGCCAGCAAATACTACCGCCAAAATGCAACCATTATTGGCGAAAACCCTTTTAGCGAAAACGGAAACGAAGTTGCTTGGGGTACTATTGGTAATGCATCATCAAGCGAAGGCCACTTTTTTGAGGCCATAAACGCTGCAGGTGTTTTACAAATTCCTATGGTTATTTCGGTTTGGGATGATGGCTATGGTATTTCGGTTCCTGCAAAATATCAAACCACTAAAGAAAATATTTCGGAGATTTTAAAAGGTTTCCAACGCGATGAAAAAGGCAATGGTTTTGAAATTATAGTAGCCAAAGGTTGGAATTATGCCGAGCTTGTGGGTGCTTACGAAAAGGCCAGCAAAATTGCCCGCGAAGAGCACGTACCTGTATTGGTGCATGTTACCGAGTTAACTCAACCTCAAGGTCACTCTACCTCAGGCTCGCACGAGCGCTACAAAAGCAAAGAACGCTTGGAGTGGGAACAACAGTTTGATTGTGTAGAGAAATTCCGCGAGTTTATTTTAGACAACAGCATTGCTACTGCAGCCGAATTAGAAACGCTAGAAAATGATGCGAAAAAGTTTGTGAACGATGCCAAAAAAGCGGCTTGGGAAGCTTACTTATCGCCAATAAAAAATGAGGTAAAACAAGCGGTAGCCTTATTAGAGCAATTGGCCAACACATCGGGCAAAACCGAAATTACAGCCATTGCCAATGAGTTAATGAGCATTACCGAACCTATTAGAAAAGATATTGGCGTAGCACTTAACAAAGCTTTACGCTTAACCTACGCTACCGATAGCAACGAGCGCAATGCCATTATTGAGTTTAAAGCCAACTTTAAAGAAATTAATGCTGATAGATACAACAGCTATTTATTTAGCGAGAGTGCCGAAGCTGCTTTAAAGGTAACTGAAGTTAAACCCGTGTTTAGCGATGATAGTAAAGTAGTAGATGGCCGCGAGGTTATGCAAGCCTTTTTTGATTTAGCTATTACCCGCGATCCACGTGTGTTTGCGTTTGGTGAAGACGTAGGAAAAATTGGTGATGTAAACCAAGGCTTTGCGGGCTTGCAAGAAAAACATGGCGAAAGCCGCGTGTTTGATACGGGTATTCGTGAGTTAACCATTATTGGACAAGGTATAGGCGCTGCTTTACGTGGCCTACGCCCTATTGCCGAAATTCAATATTTAGATTATTTATTATACGGTTTACAACCATTAAGCGATGATTTGGCTACCCTGCAATACCGCACCAAAGGCGGACAAAAAGCCCCGTTAATTGTGCGTACCCGCGGACACAGATTGGAAGGTATTTGGCACAGTGGTTCGCCCATTGGTATGATATTAAACTCATTGCGAGGTATGCATGTATTGGTACCTCGTAACATGGTGCAGGCTGCTGGCTTTTACAATACCATGTTGCAAAGTGATGAACCTGCATTAATTATTGAGTGCTTAAATGGCTACAGGTTAAAAGAGCGTTTGCCAGATAACCTTGGCGAATACACTACGCCACTTGGTGTGCCCGAAACTTTAATGGAAGGTAACGATGTAACTATTGTAAGTTACGGAAGTACCTTGCGCGTAATTGAAGAAGCTGCTAAACAATTGCAAGAGTTTGGCATTACTTGCGAGTTAATTGATGTGCAAACTTTATTGCCTTTTGATATTAACCACAGCATTGTTGAATCGATTAAGAAAACCAATAAGGTAATTTTTATTGATGAGGATGTACCAGGTGGAGCAACTGCTTATATGATGCAACAAGTGTTGGAAGAACAAGAAGCTTACAAATATCTTGATGCAAAACCATTAACTATTGCAGCTAAAGCACACCGTCCTGCTTATGGCACCGATGGCGATTATTTTAGCAAGCCAAGTGCCGAAGATATTTTTGAAGCGGTAATGAATATGATGCATGAGTACAACCCAACTCAGTATCCTAAATTTATGTAATTAATACTTTGTATTTTTATAAAAGCCTTCTGTTAATAAGCAGAAGGCTTTTTACTTTTACTACTACGCATGCAAACATCAACACTGGCACAATTAAAAAAAGAATTACAAACGCTGCCTCAACCCCAATTGGTAGAGCTTTGTGTGCGCTTGGCTAAGTACAAAAAAGAAAACAAAGAGTTGGTGCATTACTTGTTGTTTGAAGCAACCGATGAGCAAGCATTTATTAAACAAGTAAAGCAAGAAATAACCGAGCAGTTTAAAGAGGTAAACACCTCGCATGTGTACTACGCCAAAAAAACTATTCGTAAAATATTACGTGGCGTAAATAAGCATGCCAAATACAGTGGTATTGCACAAACTAATATTGAGCTATTAATTTACTTTTTGCAGCACATGCGTAAGCTCGAAAAGCTACTTTACGAAAGCAACCAATTGATGAACTTGTACGAAGCTCAAATTAAAAAAATACACAAAGAGCTGGGCAAACTGCACGAAGATTTGCAGTATGATTACCAAAAAGAATTGGAGGATTTGTAGCCTAAAACTTTAAGGCACCAAGGATAAAAAAGCCTCTGGAGTAAGTATACTTATAGTGGCCTTTTTGTAGTCTTTTATGTTTCGGGTAATAAGCGTTGTTAAATTGTGCTCCACGGCACAACTGTATTGTATCGCATCTTCAAAATCGTTAAAATCAGATACTAAAGCCAAGTCAATGGTTTTACTATCAACAGGTAATACTTGCACCAGCGTTTTAAACTTTCCTACAATTTGCCTGGAGTGATTGGTGGAGTATTGCGAACGCAATACATAATCGATATTGGCAAATGATAATGACGAAACATAAATCTTGATCTTACGCGTATCGGCCAACGAAAACAATATTTCTGCAGTGGTATTAAATGGTTGGCGGCCCGAAAGTAAATCAATACAAACATCAGTATCAACAAACACTTTTATCATATTTACTTGGTGTATTTGTTTAACACATGTTTCTTATAGTCCTTTTTATAATCGGTATCTTTAGGCAAATTTATTACCCCCGAAAGACTTTTAACCAAAGGTGTTATTTCGTGTTCGTGCTGCGGACTAACCAATAAACCAAGATATGATTCTATTAATTTAGAAAGGCTTGTGTTTTTCTTTTTTGCATACATTTTAGCCTGTTCAATAACTTCATTGTTTAGCTTTAATGTTAACTTGTTGTCCATGTGTTGATGCTAATTATACGTACAAATATAAAAAACTATACGTAAACCCAAAAGTGTATTATCATAAAATCAACACAAACATATAACCTAAAATGGCGAGTTAGTTACGATTAAATTATTGCCATCTTGCTTTACGTAATACTGTTTTAAAGCACGTTTGGCCGGGCTTGCCAGTACATTACCTGTTGCAGGATCAAACTTACTGCCACAGCAACTTACCCAAGTAGGATTGTATTGTCCGCACTTATAAAATGCACGTGTACTATCCATACTAATATAGCTACAAGCATCGGTTGGGTTATGCGGACAGGTTCTATCAAAAGCCACATACTCGTTAAAAATAGTGTGGTAAATAATTACGCCTTTATTGCCTGCATTTTCGTACACAAAACCTTGCGGCAAGGTTAATGCAGTGTAAGTAGGCAGGTTTAAATTAATATTTAAATACACCTGCACAGGTGTAAAAAAATCCGTGGTGTTGGTATTGTTATCGTTGCAGGCAAAGAGTGTGAGCAAGCCTACTAAAATGGCGGTTAGTTTATTCATAACTGTAAAATCCTTTACCCGTTTTACGTCCGTGGTGGCCAGCATCAACCTTTTGCTGCTGGATGCGGCTTGGCCTAAATTTTCCATCTTGGTGAAACAGGTTATAAATAGACGTTGTAACGGAGAAATTAGTATCAACCCCAATTAAATCCATTAACTTAAACGGACCCATTTTAAAGCCACTGCTTTCCATCAAGGCATCAATGGTTTCAAAATCGGCAATGCGTTCTTCGGCAATTTTTAAACCCTCTACATAATAGTGGCGGGCCACACGGTTAACAATAAAACCTGGCGCATCGGCAGCCATTACACAAGTTTTGCCCATGCCTTCAATTAATTGTTTGCATTGGTTGGCAATAACAGCATCGGTTTCAACCCCACTAATAATTTCCACCAATTTCATAATAGGTGCTGGGTTAAAAAAGTGTATGCCCAAAAAGCGTTTAGGGTTTGGCACAGTTGCCGCAATTTGCGTTACGGGTATGCTTGATGTGTTGGTAGCCAAAATAGTTTCGGGACCATTTACAGCTGCCACATCATTAAAAAATTGCTGTTTAATAGCCAAGCGCTCTACAATAGCTTCAATAATTAAATCGGCTTTAAGTTGTGCAACGTTGTGGGTGTATTGAATACGCGATATAATTTCGGCCTTTTTATCGCTGGTTATTTTTTGTTTTTGCACCAACGATTCTAAACTTTTTTCAATGCCCGCTTGGGCCTTAGTAAGCATGTTTTCGTTTACATCAAACAAAATAGTTTGGTAGCCGTAAGTAGCGGTTACCTGTGCAATACCAGCGCCCATAGTTCCGGCACCTGCAATACCAATGGTGTTAATTTCCATGCATCAAATATAAGGTAAGCAGTTTAAGTTTTTGTGTTCATTTTTAGGGGTAACGTTTCCTGCATATTAAAAAAGCCCTATTTGTTTTAATTCAATAATTAACATGTAGTTAAATTACCAAGTGGCTTAATTTATTAACATATTTAATGTTTTACATTAGCTATAAACTAAACTATAAACAATATAAAACACTAGCACTATGGCTCTTATTCAAACTACCATTAACCAATTAAGAACAGGCGTAGGCCTTAACCCTGCAGACGAATATTATACCACAGACGAAGAACAAGAAGGGTTTTGGTATGCTGACAATACTGGATACGGAACTGTAAGTAATGATAATACTGGAACGGCTATTTTTAACATGCCAGGTAATCAATTATACAGGAGGGTTTACGATAAAGGTTTTGTAAACGTAAAATGGTTTGGAGCAAAAGGCGATGGATTAACAGATGACACGATTGCCATACAAGCCGCTTTAGATTTTATCAGTAAAACAACGAATACATCTACTGCAAGCCAAGCAGAGTTTGGTGGAGGTACCGTATTTTTACCCAAAGGTATTTACTTAATTACTGAAACCCTGCTTATTGGCCAAAACTGTAAATTAACGGGCGTTAATAACCGCTATCATTTTGAGTATCT
>CAZJHS010000037.1:0-27854 GCA_964545895.1 uncultured Chitinophaga sp.
CGTTAGTGGCTTGCCAAAGTATTATTACCTTATTTGCCTTAATTACTTTACCAGTTGAGTTTGATGCAAGTAACCGTGGTTTAGCTTGGCTTACTAATAAAGGCATTGTAGTAGCCGATGAAGAAAACATGGCCAAAGATGCACTTAAATGGGCTGCTATGACTTATGTGGTTGCAGCATTATCAGCAGTAGCTACGCTATTGTATTACATTATGATGTTAGTTGGCCGTAGAGACTAATTACCTCTTACCAAAATACTTAAATAGCCCCATCCCAAGCAATTGGTGATGGGGCTATTTTATTACATAATACCGAAGCAAAAATTGCGTTTTATTAACTATGTTTGAACTTACCAATGCGATATAAATTACTTTTATTTTTATTTATTTGCCTGAGTTGCGCAGCTAATGCTCAAATTGGAGGTAGTGCTATTTACTCTTTTTTAAATTTGCCTACCAACGCACGCGTTAATGCGTTGGGTGGTTATGCCACTTCTATTATTGATGCCGATGTAAACTTAGCATTGCAAAATCCTGCATTATTAAAAACAGGCATGCACAACCAAGCTACCTTTAATTACATGCGATTTGTAAGTGATATTAGCACAGGTTACTTTGGTTATGCATACAGCATTGATAGCAATAACAATATTTCGGGAGGTATACAATACATTAACTATGGCTCGTTTGATGGAACCACAGAAAATGCCCAACAAACAGGAACATTTACGGGTGGCGAACAAAACATACACGTTAGTTATGCCCGAAGAATTAAGCCACGTGTTAGTGTAGGTGGTACTTTAAAATTTATTACTTCAACCTTGGAGCAATACAACTCTGTTGGATTGGCCGTTGATGCAGGTATTAACTATTACAACCCTGATAAACTTTTATCGCTATCGGGGGTAATTAGCAATGCAGGTGTGCAACTTACAACCTACCGTGATGAGCACCGCGAAAACCTACCGCTAAATGTAATGATGGCTTTTAGTAAAAAGTTTGCGCATAATCCTTTACGCATTTCGGTTACTGCCCATCATTTGCAAAAACCGGGTAAACTTTTGTATGATAATGTTTGGCGCCCCGGACAAAATAGAGATTTAGCTACCGGGCAAATTGTATTGGATAAAATATCGGTTTTAGATAAAGTAGCCGCCCATTTAAATGTAAGTACCGAAATTTTATTGGGTAAATTTATGTACGTAGGTTTTGGCTACAACCACTTGCGCAGGTACGAAATGAAACTAAGCAACACCAGCGGTACCGCAGGTTTTGGCTGGGGCGTAGGTATTAAACTAAAAAAACTACAAGTAGCTTATGGCAGTGCTGCTTACCATGCCGCTTATGCTACCAATACTTTTAGCTTTGTTTTTTTTATTAATGAGTTTACAAAAAACAAAAGCAAAGATTAATTTTACAGCATGAAAATAACGGTTGCCATAGATGGATATTCTTCGTGCGGTAAAAGCACTTTAGCCAAACAACTTGCCGCTGCACTTAAGTATAGCTATGTAGATACGGGTGCCATGTATCGTGCGGTAACCTTATATTTTATTCGCAACCAAGTTGATTTGTTTCATCCCGAACAAATAACAAACGCCCTACAAAATATAACCATTGAGTTTAAGGTAAACGCTAACTTAAATACGCAAGAAACGTACTTAAATGGCGAAAATATTGAAAATGAAATTCGCGTAAATCCGCGTGTGGCAAGTGCTGTAAGTGATGTTAGTGCAATTAGCGAGGTAAGACGCTTTTTGGTAAAACAACAGCAAGAAATGGGCAAGCAAAAAGGCATTGTTATGGATGGAAGAGATATTGGAACAGTGGTATTTCCGTTTGCCGAGCTTAAACTATTTGTTACAGCCGACCCTCAAGTGCGTGCACAACGCAGGCTTGATGAATTAGTGGAGAAAGGACAACAAACTACTTTTGATGAAGTATTGGCCAATTTAGAAAAGCGCGACCACATCGACTCGAACCGCGCTGATAGTCCGCTCAAACAAGCAGACGATGCCGTGGTATTAGACAACTCAAACCTAACCCGTGAAGAACAATTTGAATGGGTATTGAAATTAGTAAATCAAAAACTTTCGCAAAGTGCTGAATAACAAAAACGCCCCGAGGTTTCACTCGGGGCGTTTTCTTTTATAGCTGTATTATTTTATGCTAACTGTTTGGCCAAATCAATCAAACGTTGCTCTACTTGTTTATTTACCGGAGCTAAAGGCAAGCGAACAATATTTTTACATAAACCTAAATTTTGTAAAAGCACTTTTATTCCACCTGGGTTACCATCAGCAAAAATGGCTTTCATTAACTCGTATAATTTAAAATGAAGCACACTTGCTTCGGCAAAGTTACCAGCTAAAGCTAATCGTACCATATCGCTATATTGGCGTGGGTAAGCTTGTGCAATTACAGATATTACACCTGTCATGCCTACAGCCATAAATGGTAAGGTTAAATTATCATCGCCACTTATTACCGAAAAATGAGCAGGTTTATCTTTTAAAATATCCATAAAAATTTCGGGATTGCCCGAAGCCTCTTTTACGGCAATAAACTTAGTGCTTGCATGTGCTAACCTAAGCGTAGTTGCTGCACTCATGCCCATACCCGTACGACCAGGTACGTTATAAATAATTATTGGCAATGGAGTTACTTTTTCTAATTCCATGTAGTGAAGGTAAACACCTTCTTGGTTAGGTTTGTTGTAATACGGACTAACAGATAATATAGCACTATAGCCAGTAGTATCAAACGCTTGCATGGTGTCCATTACCTCACGTGTATCATTACCACCTATACCGGCAACTAAAGGTACACGACCAGCAACTTGCTGTGCAGCAAACTTAAATACTTGCTTCTTTTCTTCTTTACTTAATGTAGGTCCTTCGCCTGTAGTACCTAAAATTACTAAATACTCTAATCCTCCACTAATGCAATGCTCAATTATTTTTGCTAGTGAATCAAAGTCAATGCTCCCATCGTTGTTAAACGGGGTTACTAATGCTACGCCTGTGCCTTTCATGGTTTGCTTATAAATGCGTGTGGTAAAAAATCTATTTTATGGTACGAAGGTAAAAATCTATTTGCTCAATTAAATATTTTAGGTCTTTATTTGGCCCAACATCAATCATCGCATCTAAATAATCAATACCTTCAGGTATGTGTGCTCCTACTCTATACTTGGCCTTACTGTAAGCCGATATAGCCTGTAATGGCAGAATAGGCTCGTGATATAAATTGAGCAACAAATCAAACTCGAGGTGTAAAAACTGCCCGATGTTGCCCTTAATAGGCAAATTAATTCCGTTTAGTTTTTCGCGCCAAAAAAACTCAGAGTTTAACAAAAACTTTTTGGTATGCGGTAGTTGTTTGGCATCAACATAGCCAAGCATAAACACCTTTTTGCCTTCGGCACGTAAATCGGCAGCGTACTTGGCCACCAACTGTTCGTGCTCTTTTAAATCGGCATGGTATACAATACCTATATGGTTAACTTGATTAAACGCCACCAGCTTATGTTTAACAATGGTAGCACGAACCTCGCGCTCCAACTGCCAACGTCCAATAAAGTTTTTAATATCTTCTATTAATTTCATTTAGTAGCAACAAAGCTAAAATCTTAGCGCGGTTTTACAAGGTGTTTTTATCCTGATTAATGGCATTTAAAATATTAATTCTTTAGATTATGAACGGATAAACATCTTCAATATGAAGTATGTTAACTTTTGCCCCCTTTTGCTTGAGCTTTATTGCCTCTTCAACTTTTCTCCCATACATTGAGTAAGCCCAACAAGAATTTCTTTCTTCACAAACAATTAAATAATCAACACTACCACTCATTGCACCCACAACCCTACCTCCTTTATTTGTAATAATTGCTTTGATTTCTTCTCTTTTATAAAGGTTAGAAGCACCTGTAACACATAATTTTTTACCGTCAACTTCAAAATTTGTTACTGGTTCAAAAACATTAACGGACAAATGCTCTACTATACTTTTTGTATGCCTATCGTCAGACAGTCTATTCTGCTTGAATAAATCACAAAAACACAGCAATTCTACTAGCTCTGCTTCTTCAACCACACCATCAGCAACAATTCTACTTAATAAATCCATAACTTCATCGTACGGATATTGATTAACAAGGTATGAATTCTCATCCATCCAATTACTCAAATAAGTGAGTTCCCTTTCATTAATTATTTCGTCTAAGGCAATACCATCTAAAATGCCGTGTAATTGTTGAATTCCTCTTGTTATATAATTGTAATATTGATTCCCTTCTATATACTTCTCACAAAACCATTTTATATTCAGAATCTCATCATCGTCTAAATGAAAGTCACTTATTGCCTTAGCTAAAATTGAAACTAATTCGCTGTAGGGAGATTTTTTTTCATAGTGTTTTGTCGCAAGAAGCCAATTCGCTATTCCGATAATTTCCTTTTCATGCAAAATCCCATCTGCTGTAATACCATCAATCAATCCTAAAAGTCCGTTAAAATCTCTTTCAATTTGCTGTGGTGAGCAATACTTTTCAAAATCATGGTTATTAATTTGTTTCATATTTATAGGATTTTTAATTAATCATTTGTAGAAATTCTTCTTCACTTATAATAGGAATTTTAAACTCTGTAGCCTTTTTTAATTTCTCAGGGCCCATTTTATCACCTGCGATCAAATAATTAAGACTTTTACTAATACTGCCAACATTTCTTCCACCATTCAATTCCACTAAACTTTTCAACTCATCTCTTGAAATCGAAAAAGATCCTGACACTAAAAAGCTTTTACCTTCTAATTTATTTGTTCGAGCTGTATATTCACCGTCCACGATAGCAAACTTTAACCCAAAATTTTGAAGCTGCTGATGAATCAACCTGTTTTTTTTATCTAAAAAGTATTGAACAACATTTTCTGCAATCTTTTCACCTAACTCATATATCTGTGCAATTTCATTAACTGTTGCATTGGACAAATTTTCAAGTGAACCAAAATATCTAGATAGCTTTTTTGCAGCAGTCTCCCCAACCATTCTAATCCCTAAAGCAAACAAAACTCTTTCGAATGGAACAAGTTTGGAGTCCTCAATTCCTTTGAGCATATTATCAACGATTTTTTCACCCCATACAGTTCTTTCAATATCACTTAACTTTTCAATTTCAGCAAGGTTAGTATGAATATGACTTATCAAACTCAGAGCTAACTGATCATCAATACCTTTTGTTGATAAGGATTCTAATGTCACATTTTTCAGGGAATAAATCATATCTAAATCATTTGTTATTGCTTTAAATTCGGAAACTAGCTTTAACGATCGAGTTGTGATTAGAGATAAGACAACTTCTAATGGAATTAACAAACCCTTAGAATAGTCTTCAAGAATATTTAAAACAGATAACTTATAATCTAGATTCTTAGTATTATTTTTTACAATATAGTCTTTCAGCCAATCCCATGACTCAATACTTTTACAATCAGAAACGGTTTTTACTAACTTCAAAACATATGCAACACGACTTAAGTGAATGTAAAACGTATCTTCGTCCTTGAACTCACTTTTATTGGTGGATTCATTAATCTCCTCGATTCCTATCAATTCGTCTCTATATTTTCGTAATGAATATAAATCTGCAATCGTTCGAATGTAATTTCGCTTCCATAATAATTTAACCTTACCAGAACCCAAGCTATCAATATTCATAGCCCTGCGGCCAATAAAATGCTCTATTTTTCCTATTAATTGCGGAGCGCATCCTGTTTCGTTAGGGCAATAGTGTACTACTTCGCCTTCGCGTCTAACCAAGTTTGTTCCGCACTCAGGGCAAACATCAGTGTAAATAATTTTGGTTGAAAACAACCCGCGTTTACTTACATCAACAGCCGTAACTTTAGGAATAATTTCTCCGCCTTTTTCAACAAAAACCCAATCTTTTTCGTGCAAGTCTAATCGTTCAATTTCATCGGCATTATAAAGACTAGCACGCTTAACAGTGGTGCCTGCAAGTTGCACAGGTTTTAAATTAGCCACAGGAGTAATAGCACCAGTGCGGCCAACTTGATAGGTAACTTTATCTAAAACCGTTAGCGCACTTTGTGCTTTGTATTTATATGAAATTGCCCAACGTGGATTTTTAGCTGTAAAGCCCAACTCGCGTTGTTGTGCGTAGTTGTTTACTTTAATTACCACACCATCTATTTCGTAACTTAAGTGCTCGCGTTGCTTATCAAAGTATTGAATAAACTCCATTACCTGCGTAATGTTACTGCACTTTTTAAAATCGGCACTCACCTGAAACCCCCAACTGGCGGCTGTATTTAAACTATCAAAATGCGTTGGCGCTACATCATTATCTGCATAAATAAAATACAAGAAACAATCTAAAGGTCGTTTAGCAACCTCGGCACTATCTTGCATTTTTAAAGTACCCGAGGCAAAGTTTCGTGGATTTTTATACAAACGTTCGCGCACTTCATCTTCATCATATCCTTTTGCTTCAAGCTCTTTGCGGTACTCGTTATTGAGCTTTTCAAAAGTTTTACGATGCATAAAAATTTCGCCCCTGATTTCAAACTCATCAGGGTAATTGCCTGGTGGCAATTGTTGCGGAATACTTTTGATGGTTTTAACATTAGCCGTAACATCATCACCCTGCACACCATCGCCACGTGTAACGGCACGAATTAATTCGCCATTTTTATACGTAATGCTTATGGCCAAGCCATCAAACTTTAGTTCACATACATATTCAAAATCATCGCCAATGGCTTTGCGTATACGTTCGTCAAAATCGCGCAATTCTTCTTCGGAGTAAGTATTACCCAAGCTTAGCATGGGGTACTTATGTTTTACTTGTACAAACTGTTTGGTAATATCGCCACCCACTTTTTGAGTGGGCGAGTTTGCTGACGCGTATTGCGGATATTGTTTTTCAAGCGACTCGAGTTCTTTTAACAAGTGATCAAAATCAAAATCGCTTATGGTAGGTTGTGATAACACATAATAGTTATAATTATGCTTATTTAAAACCTCTGTTAACTCGGTTATTCGTTGTTTAGCTTCCAATTCGTTCATTGCTGCTAAATAAGTTTATTTTAGTTGAATTTGATATACTTTAGCACATAAAATGCATATTTGCCTTATGAGAGTTTTAGCAACACTTATTCTTACTTTAATAGGCATAAACAACTTGCTGGCACAAGGGTCGTACGTACCACTGGGGTCGTACAGCATGCATATTATTGATAGGTTTGAAATTAAACAGGGCCGATTAGCCACGCCTAATGAGTTTAACACCAACAACAAAGCTTATCAACGCTTAAAAATTGCAGCCTACGCTGATGAGTACGACTCGCTGCATAATGACCTGAGCAAACAAGATAAATTTAACCTAACCTATCTGCAAAACGACAACTTTGAATACAGCAAAACCACCAGCAGTTTATCAGCAAAAAAAGCAGGCAAAACCAATTTATATAAGTACAAAGCTGGTATGTTTTCGGTGCATATTCCCGATTTTGATTTAATTGTAAACCCAATTGTATACATGCGTGGCGAGTACGATACCAAGCGAAACGACCGATTACCGTATTTTGTAAACAGAGGTTTTAGCATTAGAGGACGTATTGGAAATAACCTTAGTTTTTTAACCGAAACTGCCGAAGAAATTCAAAGTTTAAATGGTTGGAACTTGGAGTATTTTAAACAATATGATGTACTAGCCGGACAAAATTTTATTTACACCAATACCTACAAACCTAACGACAAGTATTTATACAGCTACTGGAATACATCGGGGTATGTGGCTTACCAAGCTGGTAAATATATTGATATGCAATTTGGCCAAGGACGAAATTTTATTGGCAATGGTTACCGTTCTTTAATGCGCTCTGACTTTTCGACCAACAGTTTATTTTTACGAGTTAACACGCACATTTGGAAAATTAACTACACCAATATTTATGGCTCGATGTACAATTACACGCCATTTTACACGCGCCAAAGTATCATCAAGAACCACTTTTACGCCACTACTTATGCTAACGTAAATGTTACTTCAAAACTTAATATTGGCTTGTTTGAAACCAACGTTTTTCAACGCGATTCGGGTTATGAAATAAAAGGATACGATCCACAATATTTAAACCCAGTTATTTTTTACAACGCTATTGATAATACCCGCAACAGCCCTGATAAAAACATATTGGGCATTGACTTTAAATATAATTTTGCTAAAAAATATTCGGCATATGGACAGTTCGTACTTTCGGAAATGAGCATACACAAACGCTTAACCCAAAAAGATTGGTGGGGTAACAAAGAAGCTTATCAACTTGGTATAAAATGCTTAGATGTATTTAGAGTAAACAACTTAGATGTACAGCTTGAATATAACCAAGCAAGGCCATACTCCTACACTTCGTTTGATAGTAGAAATGCCTATGTAAATTACAACCAAAGTATGGCACATCCGTTGGGGGCTAATTTTAGAGAAGCCCTAGCCATTGTTAAATATCAACCCACCGAAAAACTATTTATAAACTCAACCTTTATTTTTAGCACTTTTGGTAATGATACCAATGGCAGCAATTGGGGTAAAAACATTTCATTAAGTTATAACAGCAGAATGCGCGAGAATGGCAATTATATTGGCCAGGGCGTTAAAACCAACTTATTTATACTTACTACATCGGCTAGCTACATGCTTAAGCATAATTTATTTGCCGATCTCCAACTTTCGTACCGTAACCAAACAAGTGCTTTAAGTCAATTTAAGTCAGAGATGTTTAACATTGGCATTGCCCTTAGGTGGAATATGAACATGCGCGAGTGTAATTTTTAGAACAAAACATGAAGATATTTAAACATATATTTTTAGTACTTGTGTTGATGGCGGTTAATCAAACCATACAAGCACAAGGCACTTATGTACCCCTTAACATGCCAACCCAACACCTGCTTGATCGGTATGAAATAAAATCGGGTAGATTAGCCATGCCACAAGAGTTTAATACCACAGCAAAGGCTTTTCAGCGCAACAGAGTTGCTACTTATGTTGATAGTTTTAATGTAGTGGGAGCAAAACTTAGCCGTATTGATTATTTTAATTTAAGCTATTTACAAGCCGATAATTTTGAGTTTAGCCAATCGCAATCAACCTTAAGCAAACATAAAATATTAGGCACGTTTAATTACAAGGCTGCCTTTTACGGCATAAAAAACGAAGAGTTTACAATGGTAATTAATCCCATTACGCAGTTACAAATGGGATACGATACTCGCTTAAAAAAAGCAACTGAAATAAACAACAGAGGTATTGAAACTAGAGGCACCTTGGGCAAAACACTAGGATTTTACACCACCTTTAGCAACGAGATTTTAACCCCCAATAGTTGGGTTAAAGATTACTATACAACCAACCACGTAATACCAGGCGCTTCGTTACTAAAATTTAGTGATGATACCAGTACGATGGTAATAAATCACAATACCGCTAGTGGCTACATCGTATATCAACCCAATAAATATGTTGATATACAAATGGGCCATGGCCGTAATTTTTTAGGCAATGGATTTCGTACTTTTTACATGAGCGATTTTAGTCGCGACCATTTTTTTGTGCGTGCCAACACCCGCTTTTGGCGTATAAATTATACCAACATTTGGGGGCAGATTTATGATTACAATGTACAAACGCAACGCAACTTACCTAAACGCCACTATTACGCTACCACATACGCCAATGTTAACCTTACAAAAAAACTAAACATTGGTTTGTTTCAAACGGTTTCGTTTCAGCGCGATAGTGGTTACTCAAACGGAGGTTATGATTTAGAATATTTAAACCCCATTATTTTTTACAAGCCTATTGAAAACGGATTAAATAGCCCTGATAAAGTAATTTTAGGAGGAGATTTTAAATACAATTTTGCGCGTCATTTTCAGCTATACGGACAAGCCGTTATTAGCGAGTTTAGAATTAAAGATATTATACAACGTAATGGATGGTTTGGTAATAAATGGGCTACCCAACTTGGCATTAAATACATTGATGTGTTAGGCATTAAAAACCTAGATGTACAAGCCGAAAGCAACATAGCTAGGCCATACATGTATACTTCGTTTAACGCCCTAAATGCTTATGTAAATTACAACCAAAATATGGCACATCCATTGGGTGCAAATTTTTACGAAAACGTTTTGATTATACGTTGTCAACCAACTAACAGACTAAATTTAAAAACCACTTTTATTTACGCCATTTATGGCAACGATACCAATGGCAGCAATTGGGGTAAAAATATTAGTATACCATACAGTAAAAGTACCTTACCCCGCGAATACGGCAACACCATTGCACAAGGTGTAAGAACTACTTTATTAATGGCTGATTTGGTAGTATCGTACATGGTAAAGCATAACTTATTTATTGATGTGCAAGCCGCTTACCGCAAAACAAGCAGCGACATGAATATATTTAACAGCAATGCCATTTTTGTAAATGGAACCATACGATGGAATTTTGCCGAACGTAGATGGGATTTTTAACACACTTGCGGTTTACCTTTTATTTACCGAAATTCGCACGCACAAAAAACGATTTAATATAGAACAGCATGGGACGCGTATTTGAGAAAAGAAAACATAAAATGTTTGCTCGTTACAACAAAATGAGCCGCACATTTACCAAAATTGGAAAAGAGATTGCGATTGCCGTTAAGGCTGGCGGACCAGATCCTGATGGTAACTCGAGATTACGTGCTATTGTGGCCAATGCAAAAGCGGCCAACATGCCCAAAGCAAATATTGATGCCGCTATTTCTAGAGCAAGCAGCAAGCAAGATAAAGATTTTGAAGAAGTAGTATACGAAGGCAAAGGACCACACGGAATTGTAATGGTTATTGAAACCGCTACCGATAATCCTACACGTACGGTTGCCAACCTACGCAGTTACTTTAATAAAAAAGGTGGCCAATTAATGGTAAGTGGCTCGTTAGATTTTATGTTTGAGCGTAAAGGTATTTTCCGCATAAAAAACAACAACATTAATTTAGAAGAATTAGAGCTTGAATTAATTGATTACGGTATGGAAGAAATGGAAGATGATGGCGAAGGCAACTTGGCCATTTCGGTTCCGTTTACCGAGTTTGGCGCCATGCAAAAAGCATTAGAAGAACGTAAGTTTGAAATTATAAATGCCGAGTTACAACGCATCCCAACAACAACTATTGAACTAACCGAAGAGCAAGAAAACGAAGTACATGTATTGCTTGATTTGATTGAAGATGATGATGATATTACCAACGTATATACCAATATGCGTTAATAGCATTTAACCACAATACACATTACAAACGGCTGCATTTCAACAAAGTGCAGCCGTTTGTGCGTAACCACCATTCGGTACATTTTCCGTTTATCATAAATCACCACACAAAACCTCCCTCCTTTGCTGATTTTATTATACATTCGCCACACAAAAATTAATTAACAACAATTCTATACACATGAAAAAGTTCGTAATGGGTATTTTAACGTTTGCACTATTAGCATCAAACGTTAAAGCCGATGAGGGCATGTGGTTACCTTGGTTATTAAAAAGCCAAACCACAGAAGCCATGAAGAAAAAAGGGTTAAAATTAACCGCAGATCAATTGTACGATTTAAACAAAAGCAGTTTAAAAGATGCTATTGTTTGGTTTGGTGGAGGATGCACAGGCGAAATTATTTCGGCTAATGGTTTAGTTTTAACAAACCACCATTGTGGGTACGATTACATTAGTAACTTAAGCACAAGCGCAGATAACATTTTAGATAATGGTTTTTGGGCTAAAAGCATGCAAGAAGAACGCCCTGTGGCTGGCTTAACTGTTGCTTTTGTGGTTAAAGTAGAAGATATTACTGCTGAGGTTTTAGAAGCGGTAAAAGGTTTAAGCGAAAAAGAGCGTACTGCTAAATTACAAAGCGTATACAAAACCATTATTGAGCGTACAACTAAAGGCAATCATTACGAGGCACAATGCCGCGAAATGTATAAAGGTAACGCTTATTATGTGTTTACTTTCGAGCGTTTTACTGATGTGCGTTTAGTAGGTACACCACCTCAAAACATTGGTAAATTTGGTGGCGAAACAGACAACTGGATGTGGCCACGCCATACTGGTGATTTTAGCATGTTCCGTGTTTACATGAGTAAAGATGGTAAACCAGCTAAATACTCGCCAGAGAACGTTCCACTTAAAGCTAAACACCATTTACCAATTAATTTAAAAGGTGTTAACAATGGCGATTATGCTATGATTATGGGTTTCCCTGGTCGTACTAACCGTTATGAGTTTAGCCAAGGTGTTAAAATTGCTACTGATTTAGTTGATCCAGCAATTGTTGCATTACGTGATGTACGCTTAAATGCATGGAGAGAGCAAATGAAAAAAGACACCGATATCCGTTTAAAATTATCGGGCGATTTTGCAAGTGTAGCTAACTACTGGAAGTTTTTTAGAGGCGAAGCCGAACAATTAAAAAACAACAAAGTATACGAGCAAAAACAAAAAGACGAAAAAGTATTTGGTGCATGGGCTGCAACAAAAGAGGAGTATAAAACCTTATTGGCTGATGTAGAAAAAACTTTTGCTGCATACAAACCATATAGCTTACAAGGCATTTATTTACGCGAAGGTATTTATGCACCAACTGTAGTTAAATACGCGCAATTTGCTTCGATGCTTGAAGATGCAGTAGCTAAAAATGATAAAGAAAAACTTGAAGCTACCCAAAAACAATTGCTTGATGCTGTTAACGATTTACCATACGACCAACCAATTGTTGAAGCCGACAAACGTTTATTCGATAGCATTTTGGTATTGTATTACAACAACATTCCTAAAGATCAACAAGCACCTTACTTTGCTGATGTAATTTTAAAATATGCTGCAACACCACGTGAAGCAATTAAAGCATACACCGATCACGTATTTGATAACAGTATATTTGCTAATGCTGATATGGCAAGAGGATTTATTAAAAATCCGCGTATGAGCATGTTAAAAAATGATGTAGCATTTAAGCATTTTGATGCTTTCCGCAAACATTACAACACTACATTTAAAGGTAAGGTTGATGAGTTTAACGAAACCATTTTAGCACTTGGTCGTAAATACATTAAAGGCTTAATGGAAATGAACCCAACTAAGCAATACTATCCAGATGCAAACTCATCATTACGCTTAACATACGGCACGGTAAAATCATACATGAAATTCCCGATGATTACCAATTTAGATGAGGTAATTGAAAAGAATAAAAAGAACCCAGATAACGTAGAATTTAGCATTCCTGAGCGTTTAAAAGAGTTACATAAAAACAAAGACTACGGTCGTTATGCCATGAAAGATGGTAAATTACCTGTAGCGTTTTTATCAGACAATGATATTACAGGTGGTAACAGTGGTAGCCCAGTAATTGATGGCGAAGGCCGCATTATTGGTTTAGCATTTGATGGCAACTGGGAAGCTATGAGTGGTAACATTCATTTCGATCCTAAAAACAAACGCACCATTAACGTTGATATTCGTTATGTGTTATGGTTAATTGAAAAATATGGCCAAGCACCAAACATTGTTAACGAAATGACAATTGTACAATAACCAAACTATTGTTAATAGAAAAGGCGTCCAGAACAAAGATTCTGGGCGCCTTTTTTATGTTATATCAATTAAACCTAACCTACCAATTCAATATTAGGTTCGTAGCAAATTTCAGTTAACTCGGGTACGTTATCAATAATATTAAACTGCTTAAGTTTGCCTAAAATATGCGCCCATTCCAATTCATTCATTTCTGGATGATACGCATATTCTAACTCTTTAAACCATTGCATGGCATCAGTTTCTTTTATGCCATAACGTGCAGCAATTAATGCAGGTGCCTGACTGTTATTTTTTAAAATTAAACAGCTTAAATTAACAATACTTAATATGCGGTGAAGTACTTGTTGATGCGCTGCAATAAATTGATTGGTGGCTGCTACAACAAAGCATGGCCAAGGTGTACTACACTCTCCAATCATGCTAAATTCGCCATTATCAACAAAAGGTTTAGTGGTAAATTTTTCCCACATAAAAAGTTGCGCAGTATTTTCGGCTAACGCTTTACGTGCACCATCTAAATTTCCTACCAACACAAAATCCTCTTCTTCGTTTATTTTTAAATTGTGCTTGTTGGCATTTACAAAAGCCATTAAATGCGAGCCAGATTTGTATCGGCTAATAGCATATTTATGCCCTTGCATTTGGTTGATATTGGTAATTGCACTATTGGCCTTTACAAATATGCCCCAACGCAATGGTGAGTTTACATAAAACTGAACAATTTTACTGGGATTACCTTGCATAATATCGCTAACCACACCTTCGGTTAAAGCAATTACCAAGTCAAATTCATTGTTGCGTAAAGCCTTACACATGGCGCCCGTTCCGCCTGGTACATCAACCCAATCAATTTCAATACCTTGTTGGGCAAACATGCCATTTTCTATTGCTAAATGCCAAGCCAAGTTAAAGTGCTCGGGCACACCACCTACTCTTACTTTAATCATAGTACAAAGGTAACAAGGTGTTGTTAATTTTGTTTTAACCTGGCAAGATTAATATCAACCAAAAAAGTAATTTTTATCGCTCCATTTTATCACCAAAACTTAAATCACCAGCATCACCCAAACCTGGTACAATGTATCCGTGCTCATTCAAATCATTATCCATTGCGGCAATCCAAAGTGTGTGGCCTGGCAATTGTTGGGTTAAATAATCAACCCCAGGTTTGCTAGCAATTAAACTTACCACATGCAATTGTTTGGGCTTACCATATTTTAACAAAGCCTGATAAGTTAAATCAATACTTTGACCAGTGGCTAACATCGGATCAATAAGTAATACTACTTTATCATTAATATCCGGACTCGCTAAATACTCCACCACAATTTCAAAATTTTGCTCATCGTGGTGTTTTCGGTAGGCCGAAATAAATGCACAATCAGCTTCATCAAAAAAACTTAACAACCCATGGTGCATGCTTAACCCAGCCCTTAAAATTGTAGCCAACACAGGCTGTTCAGCCAATCGGGTTGAAACATGCACACCCAATGGTGTAGTAACTTCAACCTTTTTCCATGCCAAAGTTTTGCTTATTTCATAAGCCATTATTTGCCCAATACGTTCAATGTTTTTTCTAAAGCGCATGCGGTCTTTTTGCAATTCGGCATCACGCAATTCGCTTACATACTGTTGTAGTAAACTATTATTTTCTGATAGGTTTATTACTTCCATACACCCAAAGTTAGGATTTATATGCTTTTAACAGCTATTTTGCAGCAAAAATTGTATTAGCTTAACCAACTAATACCACTAAAAACAAACGATAGGAAGAGATAAAATGAAATTAACATTTTGGGGAGCAGCCAAACAAGTTACTGGAAGTATGCATATGCTTACACTTGATAATGGCTATAAAATTTTGGTTGATTGTGGGATGAATTACGAACAAAAGCGAGAAATGAATGAAGAAGCTTTTGATTTCCCGTTTAACCCTGCAGATATAGATTTAGTTATTCTTACACATGCGCATATCGACCACAGTGGAAATATTCCTACTTTGGTAAACCATGGCTACAAAGGACAAATAATTTGTACCGAACCAACTTTAGAATTATCTAAACATTTGTTGTTTGATAGTGCCAATATACAACTTAACGAATTTAAGTATTTGTATAACCGTGCTCCTAAACATCGCAAAGCACGTGTTCCGCGACCTATTTATTTAGAGCGTGAAGTTGCTGTTGCTATGGACCGAGTGGTGACTTTACCTTTTAATCGTAAGTTTAAAGTTAGTAATGAAATTAGCATTGAATTGATTGAAGCTGGCCATTTATTGGGTGCAGCTAGTGTGGTGGTTGAGTACACTCACAACGATAAAACTTGGCGTGTAGGTTTTAGTGGTGATTTAGGACGCGATCATGCAGAATTGATACGCACACCTACCCCCATGCAAAACTTAGATTATTTGGTATGCGAAACTACCTATGGAGGCCGCAAACATACCTCGGCCGAGTTGGCAGAAGTAGAGATGCTAAAGCATATTGACGAAACCTTAGTAAAAACTAAAGGCCGTTTAATTATTCCGGCATTTAGTGTGGGCCGTACACAAAGCATTGTGCATGTGCTTTGCAGGTTGGCTAAAAAAGGCTTATTGCCACCTGTCAAAGTTTTTGTTGATAGTCCACTGGCAATTAAATCTACCCATGTGTACTCAAAACACCCCGAGTTGTTAAACGAAGATGCTGCTGCATTTTTAAAGCAACATGGAGATTTGTTTGATTTTGAAGGCATAAAATGGATTGATAACTTAAGTCGCCACGACCAACTTACGCATTATACCGATTCGTGTATTATTATATCTGCAGCAGGTATGGTTGAAGGTGGACGTATACAGGAGCACGTTAAAAACAACATTCAAAATCCATTTAGTAAAATATTAATTGCTGGTTTTTGTGCCGAAGGAACATTAGGACACCGCTTACTATCGGGCCAAAAAGTAATTGGCATTAAAGGCAAAGATTACCGCATACACAGCCAAATTGCCAAAACAGATGTGTTTAGTTCGCACCCTGATAAGGATGAAATTTTCAGGTACGTTAAAGCTTGTCATACCCCAAATTTAAAACGCATTTTTTTGGTACATGGCGATGAACCTAACTTAATTGCTATGCAAGAAATATTGGCCGGACACCAAATTAACGATGTAGAAATACCCGAAATGGGCGATGAGTTTTTATTAAACTAAAACATGAATACTGGAATACTTGCGGCCTTTGCCACCTTACTATGTTGGACCATTGGAACATTTGCGTTTACATTGGCTAGCCAACGTGCAAACCCAGCCGCAGTAAACCGAGTTAGATTGGTATTTGCAGCTTTATTGCTGCTATTAGTAGTAACTATATTTTACCACATATCACTTGTTGCTATTTTTACCATACCCACTTTAGCGCAATGGTTTTGGCTTGGCTTAAGTGGTGTAATTGGCTTAACGCTTGGCGATTATTTTGCCTTTACAGCATACAGCATTTTAGGAAGTAGCAAAACCAGTTTGTTTAGCACATTTGCTCCTGTGGCAGCATTGGTACTTGGCATAATGATGTTAAATGAAACCATTAACCTATATGGAATTATTGGCATGAGTATTAGTACCAGCGGTATAATTTGGTTTGTGTTAGCCACGCAAAAAGAAGCAGCACAACAACACAACAAACAACTTATTTTAAAGGGAATTGCTTTTGCAATTTTAGGCGCAGTGGGGCAAGGCTTAGGATTGGTTTGTGCTAAAAAAGGCCTGATGCTTCCTACCAATACAGGAGGGCCAATAAGTGCAGTACATGCCACCTGGATTCGCATGTCGGTTGGGGCAATTATTGCTTACGTAAGTGTACTATTTAGTACCAATATTATTGCCGAGTTTAAATCAATAACAAGCAATGCGTATAAACTTAAACCACTTTTATTGGGCACTTTATTTGGGCCTGTAATTGGCGTATCGTTAAGTTTATTAGCAGCTACACATTTACCTGTTGGGCTTGCTCAAACCATATTTAGTTTATTGCCTATTACCGTAATGTTAGCGGCCGTATTAGCCAAACGCGAACAAGTAAATTACACCGCACTAGTTGCTGCGGCTATTTGTATTTTAGGTGTATTGGTATTGGTTTGGCGCAACGAGTTGCAACAACTTATTAGCCTTTAGGCAATCTTACATAAAAAGTTGATCCCACATTAGGCTCGCTTTTCAGCCAAATTTTACCGCCATGTGCTTCAATAATTTGCTTTGATATGGCCAACCCTAAGCCATTAGATAACTCGCCTTCGGTGCCTAATCGGCCAGCTTTAGTAAACATATCAAACACCTTAGCTTGCAACTCTTCGGGTATACCCAAACCATTATCTTTAATACTAATAGTTACTTGAGTGGCTTCTTCAATAATCTCAATTTTTATTTGGCCGCTAATAGGCGTAAACTTAATGGCATTTGAAATTATGTTATTAAACACACGCCAAATATTTCCTTCGTTCACACTTACCTTCACCTCACGAGGGGTATAAGTTACTTGCTGTTTTTTACGCTGAGCTTGTATGCTATTAATTTGAATACATGAACTTAACAGCTCACCCAAATCAATCAATTGCTTATCTGTTGCATGCTTATCAACACTAGTATTTAATACACTTGTAATAAATGCAAGTGCCTTTTGTCCCGATTTTTCTGCTAAGTCTAAGTAGGTACGCATATCTTCTTTACTCAACTCATCGGTATTTAGTAAATTAACTAAGCCCAAAATTGAAGCCACGGGCGAACGCAAATCGTGCGCAATAATTTTGGTCATGCGCTTATTTTCTTCTTGTTCTTTCTCTAATGAGTTTAAACTATTTTGAAGTTTTTGGTTGGTAACATTTACTAACCTAATATACTCTTTTTGCCTTTGGCGTTGTTTAATAAACAACACTACCACACCCAAAGTAAGCGCCAAAAATATGATAGCCATAGCCAAATACACCGACTTAAGTTGATTAGATCGCTTAAGCAATTCATAATCGTTTTGACGTTGGGCTTGCTCTAAATCACGTAAGTAATTATCGCGGTTATATATGGCACGTTCGGCATTTTTTAACGAATCAGAAATAGTAGTTTTAACAATTAAGTATTGCATAGCCAATTTATGGTTATTACCCTGCGCGTAAAACTTATATTTTAAATCGGCTAAACGCATGCTGGCTTGTGGCGATGGGTATTTTATCAAATCGGTATCAATGGTTTGAATAAGGGAGTCGCACGATTTTTTTTGTTGAACTAAATAATAATAGTTACCTAACTTTATTTTGGTAAGTATAGCGTCTCTAATTTCTCTTTCGGGATGATAATTTAATGCAATGCTTTTGTCTAAATATTGTTTAGCCGTTTTATACTTTTTTAATTGTAAAAACAGCCCTCCAATATTACCCATGGCTACACCGCGTGCACGCTGGTAATAGGCTAAACGTTCTTCGTAAAGTGGGCTATACTTGTTAATAAACCACAATGCTTTGCTGTAATAAAATAAAGCGCTATCGGGTTGATTTAGTTTTTCAAAGCAAACTCCCATGTTGTTTAATGCTAGGTATCGCATTGCAAAAAAACGTTCATAATCAGCAGGCTTTGCATGATGTAAACCTAATTCATAACATTCCCTGTAATACTTTAATGCAGCAAGTGGATTTCCATTTTTAAACAAAACGGAAGCAAGCATATTGGTAAATATTTGGTTATTTTTATAATCCTTCGATTCGTCTAATCGAGTTTTTGCACGGTATAAAAACAAAAATGCTTTGTCGTAATCTTTGGCTATAGATGCTTGGCGGCCTTTAAGCATGTACCAGTACATTTCGTATTCGCCTGGCAAATTATTTAACCTATCATAAGTCAACAAAAAGCTATCTGCATAAACCTGATACATGGCATAATCCTTCACCATATCATAATACATATCTGTAAGTTTATGATACTTACAAAGCATGTCAAATTGCGAAGCAGTTTCTACGCTAATTACAGAATCAAGGTGCTGTCGTGCTAAATTGTAGTGGCCCGAATCGGCTAGCATACTGGCTTCTAAAATCGCTTGCTCGGAGTGCCTACTAACCCTTAAACCATTATTAATCAACACTCTATCTGTGTTTATTAAATAACCAATAAAGGCTAATAAAACAGCAAATAGGATGGCAAAAACTAAAACGGTTTTAGTAAATATTCGTTTAAACATAATTAAATGATAAAATGTTTAAACAAGCAACTTTAAAGCGTATGCTTTTAAGGCCTTTAAAATAATGTATAATAATTTGGGGCATATGCAATTAGTGGGGTAATAAACTGCACCGCAATAGTAGTCAATTTATTTGTACCTTCCATTAACACCAGTCTAATATTTTAATTCAAGTTAAATAGCAACTCTTTAATACTCACACATTTTTTATTGTATTTATCCCAAATCTCCATTAACAAATATGGTTTTTCATCAGCCCAATTAATGGTTATTAATCCAAAATGATTTTGCATTACCGGACCTGATACCCTATTTTTATTAGGTGTAGCAAACTCCCACGTTGATGATAAACCACTTGCTGTTACATCATAAATAGGATACAAACCCGGATAGTTTATTTTAGATACTTCGGCATAATGCACATCGCCACTAATAAATACAACACCTTTGGCTTGGGTAGTTTTTATAAGCTCTAACATGCGTTTGCGCTCGTGCGGAAAATTAGCCCAACTTTCGTACCCATTCCAAGTTATACCAAACTGCGATCCACTTCCTATTATTCTTACATCTGCTGGTTTGCGTAATTCTTGCTCTAACCACAACCATTGTTTGTTACCTAAAAAAGTAGAATCGGCTGTTTTGTATGCCGAATAGTATTTGCGATACATGTAACATGGGTTAAATCTTTTTTCGCCTTTGTACTTTAATAAATTATCTCTAAACCACCTTACATCAAGCAATATTACCTGAACCATTTTACCATTTACGGGGTAATAGTATGATTGATAAATACCTTCCCTATTTCTTCTTTCAGAATTTTGTGGCTCATCAAAAAAACTTAAAAAGGCTTGTTTCGATTGCTGTTTTGCCGAAAAATATTTCCCCGCATCATTACGTCCATAATCATGATCGTCCCATGTAGCAATAAGCGGCATATGTGCTTTTAAGTTTTTAAACGAAGGCTTGTTGGCCATGCGGTTGTAAGTAGAAACCATCGAGTCATATATATCGGTATCGTTGTATACGTTATCGCCCAAAAACACAAACAAGTTGGGGTTATGCGCTACTACAGTATCAAACACTGGCAAACTGCTTGATTGATTGGCACACGAACCAAAAGCAATTTTAAAAGTTTGTGCCGAACTATTGATTACTGCTAAAACTAACACCAGTGTAATAACCCAATTGGTAACTATTTTCATAACTAAAGTGCGGTTGGTAAATTTAGGTATACGGCAATAAAAAAAACGCTATCGGCTACAGCATGCATAACCATATTTTGCACCAAATTAAACTTGCTGTTTATATAAATCAATCCAAATACTAACGACATGATAAATGCGGTTAAAGCCACTGCAAATCCTTGGTTTAAAAACAACAAACCAACCATAAGCGTGCTTATAATTAAAGCTAATATTTGACTTTGGGTAATTTGTTTTAGGCGTTCAAAAACAAATCCCCTAAACACCATCTCGTGGCAAATACCTGATGTTAACCAAACAGAAAACAGCACCAACATAGTAAGTTTAAAATTACCTGTTAAGGTTTGGGTTGATGTAATTACTGGAGTTGTTTTAAGCCAATTATACAAAGCCGGAGTAATAATCCAATCGGCAGCAAAACCAAGCATTAAACCAAGCAATGTACCGTAGGCTATTGATTTTACATGCACATGATTTTTAAATAAAGCTACCCAATTAAAACACGAGGGTGATTTTATAACAAATATCAAACATACAATGGCATTAAGCAACAATACAGGTAAAAACAACTTGCTTAAAGGAGCAAACACTACAGGTATTGCTTGTATGCTTAAAACCGCAGTTACTTGTAAGGTATTTTTAAGTGATGGATTCATGAGTAGGCAATATTATACTTAATAAAACACACTTCCTACCCAGCTATTAAAACTGTATTTATAAGCATGGTATTGGTAAGTATTTTGTGCACAGGGCATGCGTTTGCTACTGCCAACAAACGTTCGCGTTGCTGCTCATCTAAATTACCTGTTAAGGTTATCTCTCTATTAAAAGTGCTAGTTGGGTTTGATGCATTGCCTGCTTGTAAATTAATGTTTACGTTTACTTGCTGCAAATCCCACCCTTTACGGTTGGCATACATGCGCATGGTTATGCAGGTGCATGCCGCTAATGATGATGCCAGCAATTCGGTAGGCGTAAATCCGGCATCAGTTCCACCAAGGTCTTTAGGCTCATCAGCCAATATGGTATGCCCCGCAGGTGTGGTAATACTAACTTGGTAATTAGTTGTTGCTATATGTGCTTTTACAGTAGCCATGGTATGTTTATTTTAGGGTTGATGGATAAGGAACATATTCCAACTCATCGTTGGGTACTTTGGCAAATTGTTGCGCTTTCCATTGCTGTTTGGCTTGCTCAATTAAAGCCTTATCGCTCGATACAAAGTTCCAATCAATAAAACGTTCTTCATTAAAAGGTTCGCCACCAAAAATATAAACTGTAGTATTGGCTGCCATGGTAAACGCACAAAGCTTGCTGTTGTTTGCCACCAAAAGTTGCTTAGCACCAAATTGGTTTCCTTCACTTTCTACTTGTCCTTCTAAAATATACAAACCCGATTCGCCATATAAATCATCGCCTAGGTGTAGCGTTTGTTGTTGCGTACTTTTTAGTTCAAGCATATACAATTTACTGTGTACAGGCACTGTTGATTTTTTATGAAAAGCCTCGCCTGCTATTAATTTAATTTGCACATGCTCTACTTGCCAGGTAGGAATGTCATCGGCTTCGGTATGATGAAACGAAGGTTCCATTTGTTCTAAATGTTTGGGCAAGGCAATCCAAATTTGTAAGCCATGCAAATATTTATCAGCGTGGCGCAAATACTCGGGCGTTCTTTCCGAGTGCACAATACCACGGCCAGCTGTCATCCAATTTACCTCTCCTGGTTTAATCTCCATTTCGGTGCCCAACGAGTCGCGGTGCATAATGCTCCTTCAAACAAAAAAGTTAGGGTTGATAATCCAATATGTGGATGAGGTAAAATATCCATTTGTTCGCGCGCATTTAAATGCACTGGCCCCATGTGGTCGATGTATATAAACGGACCAACCATGCGTTTTTGTCTAAAAGGCAGCAACCTACCCACCATAAAATTGCCAATATTGGCCGCACGCTCTTCAATAATTAATTTAATATTCGACATAACTTATGGTTTTAACAGTTAATCTATTTAAACATTTATGAGCCAAAACCTACCCCATCATTTTGGTAAGTTCAACCGCTAATTTATCAAAATTCTCTTCGTTTTTATCAACCGCAAAAGGCCTTACTTTATCACATTCGGCAGCAGTATTAAAAAGCATTTTAAATACTAAAAGCGTGGTATTGGGTGTTACTTCTGTAAAAGTTGCTACCACCTGAAATATGGGTTGAGAGTATCTTTTCCATGCAATAAGTGCTGGCTCTTCTATTTTTATAAACTCACACTCGTTTACATAATTTCCTTTTTCGGGACCATGCATAACAAAACTCCATTTACCACCAACCCTAAAATCAAACGTATTAAAAGTATTGGTAAACCCCGCTGGGCCCCACCAATTTTTTAAATGATTAGGATTAGCCCAAGCATTAAACAAAACTTGTTGCGGTGCGTTAAAAACACGTGTACTCACAATTTCGCAATCGGGTGTAGTTATCAGTATTTCGGTAGTCATGTGGTGTAAGGAGGTGTGTTGATGAGTGAAGCTAAGATATAAAATTTAAAGGTGTAAAAACAACTAAGTTTATGTTTAAAATATGGGGATGTAGTAATTAAACAAAAGTGAAAAAGCACTGTAACTTACCAAAGTTGCAACATGCAACTGATAGTAATATATTAGCATTAACCCAATAGTTATATGCAAATCATCACCTTGCTTTAAGTACTTTATACAGGTCTTTTACAAATTTATCTTTATCCTTTTTGGCTTCTTTTATTGTTGCTTTAATATCAGCAGGAATGGTTAAATACTTATCAGACCAAATATAAACCTCCACAATAATTGGCAATAGTTCGATTCCCTTTTGGGTAAGTTTATACAAATATTTAGCTTTACTTTCGGGGTGAGCCGATTTTTCTATTACTCCGTTTTCCTCTAATGCCTTAAGCCTTGATGCCAATATATTGGTTGCTATCCCCTCTTCCGATTTTAAGAAATCATTATAAGTACACTTATTACTAAACATTAAGTCGCGTATAATAAGCAACGACCATTTGTCGCCAAATACATCAAGCGAACAACTTAATGGGCAATCCGACCTTTTTTTAATTGTTTCCATATAAAACTAAAATATTTTAGCACAAACAACTTGCATTTTGAAAGTTGTTTATATATTTGCACTTGCAATTTGCAAGCAAAACTACATTTTTTAACTTTTAAATCAACCTTAAATGAATAAAAATATTTTAATAACAGGAGCATCTTCGGGCTTTGGTTTACTTATAGCAACCGAACTGCACAAAAAAGGCTATACAGTTATAGGCACAAGCCGCAATCCTATAAAAGCACAACCATTAGTACCCTTTAAAATGATTGCGTTAGACCTAGATTCAGACCAATCCATACAATCATTACCCGAAAGAATTTTTGGAGAAATAGACCACTTGGATGTATTGATAAACAATGCGGGATTTTTAGTTAATGGTATTGCCGAAGAAACACCTATTGAATTGGGCAGACAACAACTGGAAACCAACTTTTGGGGAACTATTAAAGTTACCAATGCCATATTGCCCCATTTTAGAAAACAACGATTTGGTAAAGTTATAACTGTAGGTTCAATTATTGGCTTGGTATCATTTCCAAATGCGGCTTACTATGCAGCTTCTAAACATGCCTTAGAAGGCTACTTTAAAGCGTTGCGATATGAGTTAGATGAGTTTAATATTAGTGTTGCTATGATTGAGCCAACGGCTTTTAAAACCAGCATTATTGATAATTCATCATCACCCACCCATAAAATTGACGATTACAATTTATTGAGAAATAAGATAGAAAAGTTTACGAATAACTTAGTAAAGCAAGCCGAAGACCCAGCAATGGTTGCCCAAAAAGTACTTACTGTAGTGCAAGCTGCTAAACCTAAATTTAGAAACATGGTAGGCAAAGGCACTTCTACATTAATTAATTTACAACATTTTGCTTATGGGGTATTAGAAAAAAATGTGCTTAAACAATTAAACAACGCATAAAATAAAAAACGATGAAAGCATTTCAAGTAACAAAGTATAGCAAAAAAGAACAGCTAAAACTTACAACTGTTGCAGAGCCAACTGTGGCAGAAAACGAAGTATTGGTTCAAATACATGCTGCAGGTGTAAACCTTTTAGACTCTATGATAAAATGGGGCGAATTTAAACTGTTTCTCCCCTATAAAACACCTCTTACTAATGGCCACGATATGGCTGGGGTAATCACAAAAGTGGGCTCGAAAGTAAGTAAATTTAAAGTAGGCGATGAAGTATTTGCAAGAGTAGCGGATTATAAAATTGGCACGTTTGCCGAATACATTTCGGTAAATGAAAATGATTTGGCATTAAAGCCCCAAAACCTTACAATGGAAGAAGCAGCTTCTATTCCATTAGTTGGTTTAACAGCATGGCAAGCACTTGTTGAAATAGGAAAAATACAAAAAGGACAAAAAGTTTTTATTCAAGCAGGTTCGGGCGGTGTAGGTACTTTTGCCATTCAGTTAGCCAAACACTTAGGAGCTTTTGTTGCTACCACAACAAGTGCTAGTAATTTTGAATTAGTAAAAAGTTTGGGAGCTGATTTAATTATTGATTACAAAACTCAAGATTTTGCTACTTTATTAAATGATTATGATTTGGTATTACACAGCAATCGAGAAAAGATAGTTTTAGCGAAATCATTACGTATCTTAAAAAAAGACGGCCAGTTGGTTTCATTAGTAGGTCCACCAACCCCTGAATTTGCTAATGAAATAGGTTTGCCTTGGCCACTAAAGTTTATAACTAAATTCTTGAGCGCTAGCACAAGAAAAGAAGCCAAAAAACTGAACGTGTTTTTTAAATTTTTATTTATGAGAGCAGAGGGAAAACAATTGGGCGAAATAAGCAAACTGATAGAAGCAGGAATTATTAAACCAGTTGTTGACAAAGTGTTTCCGTTTGATCAAACCAATGATGCTTTGGCTTATGTAGAAACAGGAAGAGCAAAAGGAAAAGCAGTAATTAAAGTGAAGTAGCGCTATGTGATGGTTTTAGGATTTTCATTTAATATAAGCAAACCTTTTAAATTTTGCCAAAGAAACAACGTATAAAATATTAATTAGTTTATAGGGTGAATATCATCGACACACTCACGGCACCCCGATTACTCGGGGCGTGAACGGGTTTTCTATTGTTTTTTATTTAAAGTTTGTAAGTTAATTTGAATTTTGTCTGTTTCCCATTTTTCTGGTGAATTACTCACAAGATATTTGTAAGTAAGCGTCAAAATACTATTGTCTATTACAGGCTCTTCAAATAAAAACTCAGGAAACATTTGTGAAGTTTCTCTAACGGTCTTCCATAACCTTCCTTTAGGAATAGAAAAGTGGAAATCTTTGTTTTGTTCAACACTATAAAAAGTCATCGTGTCTAACGAGTCAGAAGATAAATAAAGAACAAAATTATTTATGCTGTCATCGCTGTGGTAAATTATTGTTCCAAATTCTTTGAGAACTTGTCCATTGTCTTTACTCAGCAATTCAAAGTCTACAGGAAAACCACCGCCCGAAACATTCTTATTTATAAATAGCAAACTGTTTTGATACTCCTTCTCAAAAATATAGCCCAGTCGGTCTGTCATTTCTATTAGGGACTTGTCCAAGGAATATAAAACCCTTTTTATACCACTTTTACCCTCAAATGTCAGCCAGGATGAATCGCAATTGAATTGCCGGTAAAGCTTAGCACCGTTTTGAAATCTTGTTGTGTCACAGCTAATAAATTCAGTTAAATCAGGATTAGATTTGCACCCACAATTTTTCATTCCTGTCCGTTTGCTTGATTGTGCAACACTGTCAAATGAAAATAATGTCGTCACGAGAATGATTGATATGATGATTTTGTCTTTCAATTTTTATGTGTCTGATCCAGTTTGCATTGTATCTTAGGTGTGCGTTCTTTTTTTAGTTTTCTGTTTCAAATTTCTGTTTCAATGTTACAAATTCTTGTCTAATAATCGTGTCAATATTTGCTCTGTTAGCACCGTCCCAATAATGTTGATTGTCTTCATAAATCAAATCGTCTTTTGCCCAATATAATAAAGCCAAATTTTGAAATTCGCTATCCATATCTAATTCATAATAAATGTCTCTGAATTCTTTTAGTATTTCAAAGTAGTTATTGGGTTTGTCAAAGTTGGATGAAATCAAATAGTAAACATAATTTTTCAAAGTTTTCCTTTTGTCTGAATAGTCAAGTTTTAAGTCGTTCAAAACTTTATTTGTCAATTCGTGCAGTTCAAATTGATTATATGGTTCAGAAATTCCTGCAAGTTGATACAAACTTTCAAATTCGTAACCTGCTTGCATCATTTCTATTGCCCATTCAGCCCAACTTTCATCTATGTCTGCATTACAAGCCTTTTCTTTAAGTATTCTATAAGTTGATAAAATTTGTCCTTTCATACTAGTCAAATATTAGTAAGTAAATTAAACTAGAGATTGAAAGTGTCATTCCAACTGGATAAGCAAGTATTAGACAGGCATAATATGTCCAAACAATTCCTGTCCAAGCAAACCAAATTGCAGTTACAATTCCTATCCAAAATAAGATATTATTTTTCTTTTCTGTCATTATCTACTGGTTCTGCAAAATGACACAAAACCCATGTTACCAGCGGCTATTGATTTCAAGTTACTTCCTCGTTTTGTTCTTTGTCTATTATATATATTGTCACCAAGTTAAGAAATATGATTATTAAATTTAGTGTAAAAACGAGTCAATATTTTATTATAAAAAAAAGATTTT
>CAZJHS010000038.1:0-27476 GCA_964545895.1 uncultured Chitinophaga sp.
CAGTTTAACAATAAACAATTTCCCTAACCTAGGAAGTTACTATCTGAATTTTTGAAAATTTAAAAAAAACATAGTTGTGGTTTAAATTAAAACCAAAAAAACACCCGGACAAAATCCGGACAAAAGTAATGCGCAGAAAACAAGCAAGTTGAATCTCTGTAAACGAACGAAAAGGAGCAATTACCCGCTCCTTTTTCACCATATCATCAATAAAATACCATGTTTTTTTCTCTGTCACCTTAAATTAAAGGGTAACTTTTACTTTACCTGAAAACATATTGCGATTTAACGATCAACTTACTGTTTAACCAGTTTAATGTTTTTCTGCTCCTGTGTGGTTTTAATGCGCACTGTATAGACACCAGATGCAAGATGGCTTAAATCAATTCTGTTTCCATCAAACATCGCAACAACTTCTCTTCCATTCATATCAAACACAATTGCCTGCAATAGCTGAGCAGTGCCATCCACATGCACCTCAACAATCTCTTGTGCCGGATTAGGTGCTAACCATATAACCGAATTAGTCTGAGGTTTATCAAATACCACTGTTTTGGAATAACAGCTGCTGTTGTCTTTATCAACCATTTGGAGGCGATAGTACAATAGATTAATTGGTGACTGGTTGATTGCATCAAAATCTGTATATGAGTAGCTGCTTTGAATTGCAGAATTACCCCTGGCTTTTACTGTGCCTATATTTTGCCAGCTCACATTATCGGTTGATTTTTGAACAACAAAATGGCTGCTGTTTTTTTCGCTGGCTGTAGTCCATGCAAGTTTAACATTGTCGGCATGCAAGCTTCCTGTAAAACTTAACAAACTTACCGGCAAAGTATTCACGCTTCCTACTCCGAAATTGCCAAAACTACTTACGCGATTTTGCACCACCGAGTATATACCGCTGCCTGTTGCAGTTAAAATAGTATCGGCAGCCCAAGTGTTGCTTAGATATTTGGCTACGTAACAAACACTGCGGTTAAAGCCCTGCAATTCGTTTTGATTTAGCCAGCTTAACCACACACTTGAATTACTCCCTCCTATTGTATTTTCGGTTATTTGCCAGGTGCGGTTTACAATGTTGTTTGTTAATGCAGCACCTGTTGGTACATTGTTGGTGTAATTGATTGTAACGCTGTCTATCACGCTTAAGTTAAATGTATCAGCAACTCCTGTGTTGTTTAGAACCACTCCATTGTACGTGCTGTTGCCCATTGGCACAAACACGTTTCCTGTGCGTCCGCCTGCACCCATATTTAACATTACAATTTTTCCGCTGCCATTTGTAACCACATAATGGGTTGAGTCACTCATAAAATTTGCTTGATTGCCCAGCGTAAGGTTAAAGCTATTTAGGGTAATGTTTCCGTCAGTTAACTTAGCGCTATCGGTTAACATCATATTGCCTGTTAGGTTTATACCTGCCGTGTTGTTCACTTCTATTTTATGAAAACTACCCCCGGCTACATTTTGTGTGCCGTTGCCCGAAAAGGCTATAATACCCGCTTGGTGATTTAACAAACCGCTGTTGTTTAGATTGCCATACAATTCTAACACCGCATTTAGGTTATTAATGGTGAGGCTTGCGTTGCTTTGTATGGTTAGGTTATTGGCTTTTGACTCACTAAAAATGGCGGGCATATTTAACACCCCCGAAGGAATGATAACATTGGTTAACGGACTTGGTAAAGCAGGGCAACTCCAGTTTTGTAAACTATCCCAAACAGTATTTAATGCCCCTGTCCATATTCCGGGGTTGTTTACTTGTATGCTTAAATTGCCGGAGGTATCGGCAGCACACACGCCCGATTGAACCACACGTTTAAAGTATGTTGTGTTGTTCAAGGTTTGAGGTAAATAATTTTGTTGTGTAGCGCCATTTAGTGCTGAATAAAAGCCATTTGCGACATTGCTTTGCAGCCATTTGTAAGTGTATGTTTGCCCGATTCCTCCCTGTGGAGTTGAACCAACAAGCGTGTTGGGCGTGCTTCCTGTGCAAACTAATTGATTGCCGCTTATGTTATTGCTGCTAATAGGCTGCTGCACTTTTAATACTAATACGCTGCTTGTATCTGAGTTAGGCAAGGCACAAGTTGCATTGCTGGTTAGTATGCATGTAATGCTATCGTTATTATTTATGCCACTTCCTGCGGTGCCAGAGTAGGTTGAGGCATTAGCTCCTGATATATCTGCACCGTTTTTGCGCCATTGATAAACAGGAGAAGATCCTCCATTTGTGGGAGTGGCGGTAAGGGTTAAACCACTTGCAACACAACTTGGGCTTGAGCCTGCTGTTAATGCAATGGAAACCGATGGCACCGCAGATTGGTTTACGTTTACTGTGGCAGTTGCTGTATCAGCACAACCATTTTGTGTGGTGATAAACGAATAAGTAAACAACCCTGTATCACCTGGCATGATGCTGTATTGTGCAGCTTGGCTTAAATACCCGCTAAATATGGGCGTTACAGGTAAGCCGTTATTAACCTGAGCTGATGAGGCTGCATAAGTTACACTATCGCTGTTGTTATCTATTTTTAAGCTCCAGTTGTGCAGGATGCCATCTAAAGTTGGGTCGTCATCTATCACCCTAAGCGTCCACAAACCATTAACAGCGCAGCCTGTTAAAGCCGTAAGCGGCAGCCCTGTTGCCCCCGTTGCCGGAGTAGTACTATTTCCTTCGGGTGCAAAAGTGCCGCTAAATGGTGCTGCACCGCTAGTGATAAGCACCGGATGCCCTGTTAAAAAACGGGTGTTGGTGTAATTATCTCCATTGCCTCCGTTGTCGGTGCTTAGCATCATAGCGCCACAATTTGCAGGGCCTATTAAAAAAATATCCAGGTCTTCATCCCAGGTATGAGATATATTCACCAACACTTCAATACGTGTTGAAGCGTTTATTTTTCCGCTTCCTGCAATGTTTGCATTGCTGCTCACGCCTGTTGTGCTGTTATCAGGAATAATGCTATTTGCGTTTGTTGTAACCGATGCGTTCGCACCAAGATTAATGTTAGCTGTTTGGCCTAAACAGATATTTTGTGTAGCTACATTAGGCATATTAAACAACTCACCATGTTTAGCTAAAATAAATGTGCTGGTAACTGTTGCCGGGCTTGCACAAGGCAGGTTACTGGTTATGATACAACGCAATGTATCGCCATTATTTATCGCTGTTCCTGCAATGGCATTGTATTGCACACTGGTTGCCGATGGAATGTTGGTTCCATTTTTTGTCCATTGATAAGTTGGTCCATTGCCTCCATTGCTTGGCAAGGCAGTAAACTGCAAATTTCCTCCACTGCACACATTGGTGTTTGTTTGGCTAATGCTGACATTTGGTGTTGCCGTACCCGTTACCTGCATGGTTATGCCAGTGCTGGTAACATTGGCAGGACTGGCGCATGTGGCATTGCTGGCAAGCACACATCGTATCACATCATTATTTATAAAATTAGTCCCTGTAACTGCTGTGTATGTTGATGCGTTTGCACCGCTAATGTTCACACCATTTTTTGTCCATTGATAAGCAGGTGTTGTGCCTCCATTTGTTATGGTGGCACCAAAAGTAACACTACTTCCATTGCATGTTGGATTACTACCCGAAGCAATATGAATAGCTATAGCAGGCGTAACACTATTAAAAGTTACAGGGGTACTTGTATTGGCTGTGCAACCAAAATTATCGCTAATCGCTAAGGTGTATGTTGTTGCCTGATTAACTGTGGCATTTGTTGTTGCACTTGTTGGATTTGTAATTCCACTATTAGCAATCGCAGGTGTTGCGCTCCAGGCATAATTGGTTTGACGAGCCGTACTAAATGTAATACTCCACGACATTATATTTCCGCTACTACCCGTGGCATCATCCCTCACAAACAAACTCCAGGTTCCATTTAGGTTTCCGGTAAAGTTGCTAAGGCTTGTTGTTGCACCAGCCGGTTCGCCTGTACCAATGCCTCCTATGTTTGTTGGAGCATAAATGCTGCCTGTAATAAACCCGGTAGGGAAAAGTGCAGCACCATCTTTTATGGTAAAGCTTTTATTACTAATTCCGTTTGAACCTGCATCCGACATTAGTATCACAATTTGCCCGGTTGGTGAAGTAAGCCACATGTCGACATCTGCAATAAAATCGTGCGAAATGCCATTAATGTTTACTTGTGCGACCGAAATAGCATTTTGTGGCAAACCGCTCACCACTATACCCGATGGATATGGCGTTGCATTACCTTGGCTTGGAATAGAAACCGCTGCACCACTAAAAGTAGCAATGTTTATGGCATTGTTAACAGATGCACTAAGTTGTGTAGTGCCTCCTGGAGGGCAAACATTTGCCGGGCTTGCTGTTAGCGCGTTTATAAGCAGTGATGGTGCTACTCTCACGGTTCTTTGTGTTGATGCACTGCAACCTTGGTTATTCGTGGCAGTAACCGAATAAGTAGTGGTTGTACTTGGGGATACACTAATGGCAGTAGTTGTGGCATTGGTATTCCACAAATAACCAGTACCACCATTAGCCGTTAATGTTGTGCTTTGGCCACTGCAAATGCTATCGTTTCCATTAATACCCGGATTTGGTAAATTGTTTACAGTAACTTGTTTTGTAGCCACAGCCGAGCAACTATTGGCATTAGTAACTGTAACCGAATAAGTGGTGGTGCTATTTGGCGATACCGTTAACGTATCGGTTGTGGCATTGGTATTCCACAAATACGCAGTACCACCTGATGCAGTAAGTTTTGTATTTTGCCCTACACACAGGCTGTTTGCACCGCTTATAGAAGCGGTTGGTAGTGCGTTTACACCAATGTTTATGGCTGTACTGGTAGCTGTGGCAGCAGTAACGCATGTTGCATTGCTGGTTAAGCGGCAACGAATTAAATTGCTATTGACAAAAGCTGTTCCGGCCACTCCTGTGTATGTGATACTTGTAGCACCATTAATGTTTACCCCATTTTTTGTCCATTGGTAAGTGGGTGTTGTGCCGCCATTAGTTGGCGCGGCCGTAAAGGTTACACTGTTGCCGTTGCATGTTGGGTTAGTGCCTGTGGTTACGGCAATACTCACACCTGGTGTAACATTGTTAGTTACACTCATGGTTATGGCTGTGCTGGTGGCATTGGTATTGGTTACACAAACCAGGCTGCTGGTTAATCGACAGCGAATTACATCGTTGTGTGAAAAGTTGCTCCCGGCAGTTGCGGTGTAGGTTGCACCTGTTGCGCCACTAATGTTCACATTATTTTTTGTCCATTGGTAAGCGGGTGTTGTTCCTCCATTTGTTGGTGTGGCCGTGTAAGTTATGCCCGAACCATTACACAATGGATTTGAACCGCTGGTTATGGCAATACTAACAGCAGGTGTAACATTAGTGCTTACTCCCATGTTTGTTGCAGTTGATGTTACGGTTGTTGTACTAATACACGCAGCATTGCTCGTTAAACGACAACGTATTAAATCACCCTGAGCAAAATTTGTTCCTGCAGTTGCACTGTATGTGGTATTTGTAGCACCACTGATATTAGCACCATTTTTTGTCCATTGATATTGAGGTGCACTACCTTCGTTTGAAGCTGTAGCTGTAAAAACCACATTGCTGTTATTACAGGCAGGGTTTTGCCCGGTGGTAATGCTCACAATAACCTGAGGGGTATAAATACTATCAAGTAAAGCACTTTCGTATGCTCCGGCATCACGGGCCCCTGTTCCTTGTGGGCGAATAGAACCTGCAACATCAACCCCTAAAGTAGACGAAGGACTGGCTGTGTTAATGGCCGATGAGCCACATGTTAATTGCAAACCATCATCAGTGGTTGCCCATTTGTTGTCGATTCCGTCCAGGTCAACGGTATTCGCAAAGTTGGGATCGTTGGTTTTATTTCCCCCGGCATTGGTAAGTCCTGTTGGAATGCTGCTTTGCCAAACGCTCCTAAAACAGCTTCCGCTGCCATTGTTGTTATATAGTTGAGCTTGGCTGGTGTTTGCCGTTGCTATATTACCCCAAACCACACTATTGTTTACAGCAATAGATGTGGTGCTAGTTGAATTGGCATTATTAAAACCACCACCACTTCCAGCTGTTGCGCTGTTATTGCTAACCGTACAAAAATTGTAGGTTGATGATGCTGTACCTCCACCTATGGCCGTGTTATAAACACCACCACCATTTGCTGCTGAGTTTGCTGCAATAACTAAGTTGGTAAAAACAGGGTTACAGGTTTCGCCCGATGTACTGGCAGTGGTATACATGCCACCCCCGCTTGTGGTTGCCGTATTAGTTACCACAGCACATTGATTGAGTGTGGGTGAACAATCTGCTATATACAAGCCACCACCAAACAAGGCATTGTTGTTTGATACAATTAGTTTATTTAAAGCCGGCCTGCAATTGTTGTTAATTGCACGTGCAAAGATCCCCCCACCGGAGTTTCTAAAACTACCTGTGATATTAGCATTTCCCGATGTTATGGTAACCCCTTCAAGCAATGTTGTGTTTAATGTGTTATCACCAAAATAAACCACATGGTAGCTATTGTCAGACGCGTTGTTAAGCGTGCCTAAATCACCGCTTAAAATTGTTATATTTTGTTTGGGATCGCGTTGGGTTAAGGCGGTTTCAAAACCACCAAAACCACCATATACTTTAACTCCGCTTTTTACAAAAAAAGTTTTATCGCGGTTGTCGGTTGGGGTAGCATTTTGGTTTTGGTCACGCTCGGGGTAGTGAATTCCCATCATAACCCAAATTTGGTCGCCAGCAGTGGCATTATTTAGCGCAGCTGCCAATGTGCAGGCGTTGGCCCATGTTGCTCCCGTAGCAGCTCCCGAGGCAATGGGTTTTACATAAAAAATCACATTGTTTGATTGGTTTTCTTCATAAGCACCCATATCGGTGGCTAAACCTTTTGGTCTTGCAAGCCCGGTTATGTCGGTTGCGGGAGCTCCGCTATTTGTTCCGGCATTTAGGCTTTCAGCGTTTGATGCCTGGCTCAAATCATCATCTGTTGTTCCGGCAATGTTATCCGCTCCGTCAGCATCGGTAAAAGGATCGTCAACACTATTGAACACGTTTCCTGTGCAGGTGATGTTAAAAAAGCTAAAACAGCTTCCTACATCAAAGTAATTATAACTAAGTATGGCATTTGCCTGTATAAAGCCAACATTGCTAAATGGCTCAGGGTTGCCCATCACCAGATTATTATTAAACAAGCAATTTTTAACCGCTATAGTTGATCCGCTGATGGTGCTATATGCAAAAATACCTGCTGCGCCTCCGGCAGTGTTGTTGTAAAAAGTGCAGTTGGTAAAGGCAAAGTTTGCAGCCGCAATGGTGTTTTGAATATACACCGCTCCTCCCACATTTGATACATTGTTTGAGTTAAAAATACAGTTGGTAAAAGTGGGGGCAGCATTAGAAATAAAAGCCCCTGCACCCTGGTAGCCCATGTTGTTGTATATTACACAATTGCTAATGATTGGGGAGCCAGCAATTAACATTCCCCCACCAGGTGAGTTAGTATATGCAGCCGTAATCCATAAGCCATCAATAATACACGCTGCGCCAACCGAGGCGTTAACCGACACTACATTGCGAATATTATCCGTGTTTGATGCTGTGCCTATTTCTCCTGAAAGAATGGTTTTGTTTAAAAACATGTTACGTTGAGTTAGCAATGTTTCGGTACCTGCAAAACCGCCATATACCCTAACGTTGTTAGCTACCACAAACGAAGAATTGATACTTGGCCCTGGAATATGTGTTCCGGCCATCACCCATATTTCATCATTGTTGGTGGCAATAAACAACGCATTGCTTAAAGACGTTGCATTAGCCCAACTTAATCCGTTTCCGGTGGCTGTAGGTTTGGCATAATAAACAGCGCCATTGGTTCTTATCACACAAAATGTGGCGAGTATAAGCACTAGCAATTTTGGCTTAAAACTCCGCCATCCTGGCACTATTCCTACTAATCTAATTTGTTGGTTTATCATGGATTCTTGCAGATAATAATCAAACATACTATTGACTGAAAGAGTCGCCAAGAAAACAACCGGACAAAATCCGGACAAAATTAACCAACTGAAAACAAATGATTTGTATGTACAGAAATCAGCTCATTGCAGCAATTATCAATCGTTTTGCAATAGATTAAGGTATAGAGCCGCACACCTCCACAAATCCAGGTTTGTTCTAATCTTAACGATGTTTGCTTTTAATTCTACTTCGCACCACTTATAAATCTGGTTACTTGATTCTCTATGGGTTTTACCGTTCTCAAATAAGCATAAATAGCTTCCAGATCTTTAGTCTTCATACCGGCATACATACTCCAGGGCATTACGGTGTTAAACCCTCCCGGTTCAATTTTTTGTGCAACAAAATCCTTACCTGCATATTTTTTAAATGCATGCACAAACTCCTCCTTACCCCAGGTTCCAATACCTGTATGGTGAGGAGTTATATTTGCCGAAACTACAGTTCCACCTGTTGGCAAAGGAAAGGCAAATCCTCCTGCCAATTCCATTCCTTCGATTGGTTCTCCCTTGTTTTGTTTTGTATGACAATCACCACACGCAGCAGCATTGAACAAGTACTGCCCGTAAGCCACAATATTTGTGGTATCTGGTTTCTGGTTGTACTGCGCTTTTTGGGGAATGGTATTTAGAATAATGTTCATTGGAAAATCCGGAACAGCGGCCGGCACATCATTTTTTATATTGGGTAATGTGCGGATGTAAGCAATAATATCAAACAAATCTTCTTTGTCCATGCGCCCATATGCCGGGTGGGGCATTACCGGGAAAAGTGGCTGATTATCTTTATTTACTCCAGATGAAATGGCACGCAACAACTCACCATCGCTCCATGATGATAGTGCTCCTGATGTGATATTTTTTGCATAAAACTTACCGGGAAAGCCCATCTTTTGATCGAAAACCTCACCACCTTTTCCAAAGGTACCCGCCACAACCGGACCTGAAAACAAGCTCCAGTCGCGAGTGGAATGGCAATCAATACAAACAGTTACGTGGTTTGCCAAATACTGCCCACGGCTGACCCGTTCGGGCAGCATCACAATTTCAATGGCCTCAGGTTCGCCCACGTTGGGTAAATAACCAACAACATAAACCGCAATAGAAACAATTGTTAATAGCAGTATTAATAAGACCGTTATTATAATAACGGTAACCTTTGAAATGGGTTTGGGATTTGTTAACGCACTTTCCATGATTGGCAAATTTGTAGCAAGATGCGTTGGGTACCTTTGTATCGCAAGTTTTATCCCGGACAAAAAACGGACAAAATTATGGTTTGATTTTTAAGCCATTAGGCCTTGTAACTTAAATACTGTTGGCAAATTGGGCGAGCTCAGCATCATCAATATTGTTTAGCTTCTTACGTAAACGCTGCTTACTTTTTCGAACCGAGTCGTTAGAAATACCTAAAATTCGTGCAATTGTTTCCTGCTCATGTTTTAAACGCAACAAAGCAAGCAAGCGTTTTTCGGCAGTAGTAATTTGTGGGTAGTTTTCCTTTACACGCCTAAAAAAACCAGGGTGAACCTTTTCGTATAATAACTTAAACTTTTCCCAATCATCAGGTGTTAATATTTGGGTATTGTGAAGCGAATCTATATCCTCTGTTCGTTCTGCAGCTCCGCTGTTGTTTGTCGTGGTATCTTTTGACAACTCATGCTGGTAGTTGGCTATTAGCTGATTTTTTTCCTGCAAGTGTTGGGTAAATAGCTGTAACTCAATTTTTGCAGAAGCTAAAGCAATATCGGCATTGTTACGTTCCAACTCTAAAACATGTTGCTTTTCTTCAAACAAGGCTTTATCAACCCTGCGCTTTACCGTTTCGCGCTTGAGCATAGCCAGTACAAAAAGCAAAGCCATAAAAGCCATAGCTATAATGATATATTTTATGATCCGGTCTTTGCGTGCTTCGGTTATCATAAGGCCAATTTCATATTGGCGTAAATCAACCTCGTTGCGTATTTGTGCATCCTTCATCTGTTTCACCACTTCATAATCTGCTAACGAGTCATTAACCAATTGCAACTGTTTGTAATAATTTAATGCATGGGCATCAAGGTTTGTTTGCTCGGCAATTAGTAAACTAATTTCCAGCACATATTTTTTTACCACAAGTGTGTTGTGATTTTGCAAAACAGAGTTGGCCTTTTCGAGATTTCGTTTGAGTGATGCAACGTCATTTTTAACTGTAGGGACTTTACAAATAAAATAAAGATAGTTAATTGTGCTTTCCCAATCCTTCAGTCTATAATTAATGTTGGCTCCATCTTGTAGCATGGGCAATGCTTTTTCGTACAAGCCTTGCTTAAAGTATATTATTCCCATATTACCAATGCTAAGGGCAATCCAATCCGGGTAATTTTTATCTGCAGCCAGCTGATACGTTTGTTTAAAAAACTGCAGCGCTTCTCCGTATTGCTTTCGCTGTTGCATAATTACACCCAGGTTATTATAGGCATTAAGCCTGAACCAAAAATTTTCTGGCGGAAATTTCAAAACCTGGTTAAAAAACAGAACGGCTTTATCAAGCTCACCTATTTTGTGATAACTGCTTGCCAAAAAAAAGTAAAACTCACCTGCAAAGCTTATTTTTTCATCCCCAAGGACTTTTAACAACCGATCGGCAGCTAAAAAATATTCAAATGCTTCGGGATAATGTTTAAAGCTGTAGTAATAGCGCCCAACACTAAACATGTTATAGGCTTCTTGTGTTTTCAGATCATTGTCTTTGGAGACGGCAATAGCCTTTAAATGCAAAGAAGTTGATTGATCGTTAAACTTGTGGTTACGCGCGTAATAATCGGCCAAAAGTGATAGTGCTGATGCCTCTACCTCTTTATCACCTTTCTGTATTGCAAGACTTTCAATGTTTGTAAGCTCTTTTACCACAAAAACTGAGTCGGTATTATAGCGGTAAGTGGCATTGTAATGTTTTGATAATGCCATAAATCGTGTGCCGTCTGCTAAATTAAAAACGCTGTCGAGTGTTTGAGCGCTTACGATACCGCTTATTAGCATTAATAAAATAGAAGTTACAAATTTTTTCAATTAGAGCATTTCATTAAAAACATCGCAAATTAGAATATTTAACAAGTAAAAACAATTAATCACATAACTAAGTCCAACATCAAATCATTAAATCTTGAGAGCTGTTCGGTCGGACATTTCTGAATACAAAGTTGAAAGAAGATTAGGAATTAAGAGAGCAAGCTCTTTTCAGATCAGCAGCATCAAAAGACTCTTCCTTTTGGTTAAATGCGTTAGCATGGTTGTCTATGTCAAGTCTGATCTTCCTTAAGTACCGGTTTAGAGTGTCAGCCTCTAAACCTTTGCCTCTATGCTCCTGGCGTGCTTTGTCCCATATCCTGGGATCAACTAAACGGTTTACATATAATAATGCTTTCGTCTGATCGACCCTGATCTTTAGATAAATATGTTGTTCTCCTTTATCATTACTCCGCCTCGGGTCGAGGTAGTAGGATGATTTTACTTTGTGGTACTTTCCCATAATAGTTTGTTTACGGGAGATCGAAGCGATAGTTTAAAGAAGGTGCTGTGATGCAGCGGCTGATGTAAAAACAGGCTGGCAAACTTTATTATCTGTGTCTGCCGGTCTGCCTGCCGGCCTCAAATACTACTGGATTTTACTAAACCGACCAGTAATACGTGATGGTATCAACAAAGCAAAAATGCCATCAGAAGCTTAATCTGATGGCATTTTACTGGATTTTACCAATTGTTTTCGTAGTCCGTAGGGGAATCGAACCCCTCATTCTTCCGTGAAAGGGAAGCGTCTTAACCGATTGACCAACGGACCATTTGTCGTTTTCGGGAGTGCAAATGTACGTACATTTTTTAAAATGCAAAATAATTTGTAAAAAATTTTTCAAAGGGTACCTTTGCGCCAGTTAAACATTAATTACATCCTTAAACATCACAACATGAAAATAGGAATCAATGGATTTGGCCGTATCGGTCGTTTGGTTTTCAGGGCTGCCATCAACAACCCTAAAGTAGAAATTGTAGGAATCAACGATTTAATAGAAGTTGATTACATGGCCTACATGTTAAAATACGATTCAACTCACGGCCGTTTTAATGGCGAAGTTTCGGTTGAAGGTGGTATGTTGGTAGTAAACGGAAAAAAAATCCGCGTAACTGCCGAAAAAGATCCTGCTAACTTAAAATGGGATGAGATTGGTGCAGAGTACATTGTTGAGTCTACAGGTTTATTTTTAGAAAAAGACAAAGCTGCTTTACATATCAAGGCCGGTGCTAAACGTGTTATCATGAGCGCACCTGCAAAAGATGATACCCCAACTTTTGTGATGGGTGTTAACAGCGATAAATATACTGCTGATATGAGTGTGGTATCAAATGCTTCTTGTACTACAAACTGCTTAGCTCCAGTAGCAAAAGTATTAAACGATAACTTTGGTATTTTAGAAGGTTTAATGACTACAGTACACGCAGTTACAGCTACTCAAAAAACAGTTGATGGCCCATCGGCTAAAGACTGGAGAGGTGGCCGTGGTGCTTACCAAAACATCATCCCTTCATCAACTGGTGCTGCTAAAGCAGTAGGTTTAGTTATTCCTGAATTAAAAGGAAAATTAACTGGTATGAGTTTCCGTGTTCCTACTGCTAACGTTTCTGTAGTAGATTTAACTTGCCGCTTAAACAAAGGTGCAAGCTACGAAGAAATTAAAGCGGTAATGAAAAAAGCTAGCGAAAACGAATTGAAAGGCATTTTAGGTTACACCGAAGATGAAGTAGTTTCAAACGATTTCTTAGGCGATGCACGTACATCTATTTTTGATGCTAAAGCTGGTATTTCATTAACTGATAACTTTGTAAAAGTAGTAAGCTGGTACGATAACGAGTGGGGTTACTCAAACAAATTGGTTGATTTGATCTGCCACATGGATACTGTTAAATAATTAGTACCCAATAAAAACTTAAAACGCCTTATCAATTACTGATAAGGCGTTTTTTTATGCCTTCACTCAAAAAAAATGAATCCCAAAGTGGTGATATTAATCCAACCATAAAGGAGAGATTTATAATTGCGACCGTACAATTAACTCCAGCTTTAAAACTTCCGCTATTTTAAGCAAGGTATCCAACGAAGGATTTCCCTTTCCGCCTTCTAAATTATTGATGCTACGCAAGTGCACACCACTGCGGCTTGCTAAATCTTGCTGGGTGATGCCCATCTGATCGCGTTTTTTTCTAATTACAACAGAAATTTCGGTGATGTTCATAATTAATGTGCAATATATTACATACTAATTAAATATTTATCAGCCTATTTAAAATTTAATGTGCATTATAATACACAAAGTGTGTTTAGATAAAAAATAACTACACTAATTTACAGCACATTACAAACAGCAACTCCGCCTATGATAAATGTAACGTGCTAATTACCTGACTTGTTAAGTTATTTGCATGACTAAAATACCAACACCATTATGTCATCATTACGTTTTAAAGCAGTAGAAAAAGTTCTTAATCGCACCAGTATTAAGGTAAACATTCCATCTACTAAAGTATCTGATTACTATAACTCGCGCGTATTTAACGATGCGGCTATGAAAAACTTCCTAGATAAAGAAGCGTACGAAGCTGTTTGCAGTGCAATTAAGCATGGCGAAAAAATTGACCGTAAGGTTGCCAACCAAGTAGCCTCAGGCATGAAAAACTGGGCAATGAGTCATGGTGTAACCCACTACACGCACTGGTTTCAACCATTAACAGGCTCAACTGCCGAAAAACACGATGCCTTTTTTGAACCAACAGAAGATGGCCGCTCTATAGAAAAATTTGCAGGTAGTGCATTAGTTCAACAAGAACCAGATGCATCTAGTTTCCCAAATGGTGGTTTAAGAAACACCTTTGAAGCTCGTGGTTATACGGCATGGGATCCATCATCACCAGCCTTTATTATGGAAGGTGAAAACAGCCTTACTTTATGTATTCCAACTATTTTTGTTTCGTACACAGGCGAAGCATTAGATTATAAAGCTCCGTTATTAAAAGCATTACACGCAGTAGAAAATGCAGTAGTTGATGTTTGCTCAACCTACTTTGATAAAAGCGTAACTAAAGCTTGGGCAAGCTTAGGTATTGAGCAAGAGTACTTTTTAGTTGATGAAGCATTTTTTAATGCCCGTCCAGATTTAATGTTAACCGGCCGTACCTTGCTTGGTCACTCACCAGAAAAAGGCCAACAATTAGAAGACCATTACTTTGGTACCGTGCCTCCACGTGTATTAGATTTTATGGTTGAGTTTGAAGTTGAGTGCTACAAATTAGGTATACCATTAAAAACGCGTCACAACGAAGTTGCTCCTGGTCAATTTGAATGTGCGCCTAACTTTGAAGAGGTTAACTTAGCCATTGACCACAACCAACTTTTAATGGATGTGATGGATAAAGTTGCTAAAAAACATGGTTTAAAAGTGTTGTTGCACGAGAAACCATTTGCAGGTGTTAACGGAAGTGGCAAACACAACAACTGGAGTTTAATTACCAATACTGGTGTAAATTTATTAGCACCAGGTAAAACACCACACACCAACTTACAGTTTTTAACTTTCTTTATTAATACCATTAAAGCGGTTCATAATCACGCTGATTTGTTACGTGCAAGTATTGCTTCTGCATCAAACGATCATCGTTTGGGAGCTAACGAAGCACCACCAGCAATTATGTCGGTGTTTATTGGTACACAACTTACACATGTGTTAGAAGAGTTAGTTTCAACCAAGGCAAAAGCTGCGTTAAAAGCATCTAAAACCACCATCGATATTCAAAAAATTCCAGAAATTTTATTGGATAATACCGATAGAAACAGAACCTCTCCTTTTGCATTTACTGGCAATAAATTTGAATTCCGCGCTGTAGGTTCATCAGCAAATAGTGCAAATGCTATGATTGTGTTAAACACCATTATGGCCGAACAATTAAAACTATTTAAAGCAGATGTAGATGCACAAATTAAAAAAGGCAAAAAGAAAGAAGATGCAATTTTAGAGGTGTTAAAAGGCTACTACAACAGCAGTAAAAAAATACTTTTTGAAGGAAATGGTTATGGCGATGAGTGGGTTAAAGAGGCTAAAAAACGTGGCTTAAATAACGTAAAAACTACTCCCGAAGCTTTAAACGCATACATCACCTCGGCATCTAAAAAATTATTTGCTGATAACAACATTTTTGATGTGCGCGAACTTGAAGCTCGTTATGATATTATGCAAGAGAGCTATGTGAAGAAAATTGATATTGAAGCTAAAGTATTAGCACAATTGGCTACTTCACATGTAATTCCTGCAGCGGTAGATTATCAAACCAAATTAGCAGGTTGCGTTGCAAGTTTAAAAGCTGCCGGTGTACCTAAAACAATGTATAGTGCACAGTTAGAAATGGTTCAAACCATCTCTAAACATATCAATACAATACACGAAAACGTACAAAAACTAGTGGCCGAAACCGATAAAGCGCATCATGTAGAAGATACGCATAAGCGTGCAGTAGTATTTTGCCATAAAGTAAAACCTTTGTTTGATGTGATAAGAAACGCAAGTGATTCTCTTGAGTTTATGGTAGAAGACGACCTTTGGAAACTGCCTAAATACCGCGAATTGCTATTTGTGAAATAGATAATAACACACTTTTTTATATCAAATTCCGAATCGGGCTTGATTTTCTAATTATTTTGTACTTATATTAGCTTTATTATTTGTGCCAAATAACCAGAAAATTGGGCCCGATTTAACTTTTAATACCAACATGAAAAGAAGCAAATTTGTTGTACCTATTTTAGCATTAGTAGTTGTTGCCATGATTTCGTCATGCGGATCATCTAAAAAGAAAGGAAGCATGCAAGCAGCCCGCGCTGCACTTGAAAAAAAGGAATATTCTGTTGCACGTGAAAACTTTCAAGGTGTTTTCAGTACAACTAAGCAAAAGGACGAAAAAAACGAAGCGGCATTTCAAGCAGCAGAGTGCTACTACATGGCTAACGACATGAAAAATGCTGAAGGATGGTATAGAAGAGCACTGAATGGAAACCCAGCAAATGCGCAAGCTCAGCTAAAATTGGCTGAAACCATTAAAGCACAAGCTAGATTTACTGATGCTATTGTTGAATACAACAAATACAAAAAATTAGACCCTAATAATCCTAAGGTTGACGAGTTGATTCGTGGTTGCGAATTAGCGCTTAAATGGAAAAACGAAAAAACGCGCTACAACGTAGAAAACGTAAAGGGCTTAAACAGTAAATGGAGCGACTTTGCTCCTATGTTTTATAAAAAAGAACAAATTTGGTTTACCAGCGATAGAGAAAAAGGTGCTAGTAAGAAACAGTATGGCTGGACATACAATTTTTATACAGACATTTATAAAGTTGGTTATAAAGTTGACAAGAAAAACCCAAACAACATTAAGTACGAAACACCTGTTTTAGTTGATAAAGATAAAATTAACTCTGACTACAACGATGGTACTCCAGCCTTTGATAACAAAGGTGGCGTGGTCTACTTTACACAATGTAATGGTAAAGACGGTAAAGGAAGTTATTGCCGTATTTGGAGTGGTAAATTAGCAGGTCAAGAGTGGACAGAAATTGCCCCATTAGAATTAACGCCAGATTCGTTTAACAGCGGACAACCTTCGTTAACTAAGGATAATCAAATTATGTATTTTGCCTCTGATATGCCAGGTGGATTTGGAGGAAAAGATATTTGGTACGCAACTTTTAGTAAGCGTAGTAAAACTTGGGGCGATCCAGTAAACTTAGGCCCTACTGTAAATACTGATAAAGACGAAGTTTATCCATTTATACATGAAGATGGTACGCTTTACTTCTCATCAAACGGACATGTAAGCATGGGTGGTATGGATATATTTTTTACCACAGGAGCTGGTACTGATTGGAGTACTCCAGTTAACATGAAAGCGCCAATAAACTCAGGTGGTGATGATTTTTCAATCATCTTATCAAAAGATAAAGAAAGTGGCTATTTAAGCAGTAATCGCGAAGGCACCAAAGGCCAAGATGATATTTGGAGATTCTACATGAACCCATTAATTTTTACATTAAGTGGTGTTGCTCGCGATATGGAAACTCAACAATTGTTATCAAACACAGTAATTACCTTTACCATGAGTACTGATACTGGTAGAGTTACCGTTAAAACAGATGATAAAGGTTACTATAAAATTAATTTAAAACCTAAAACAGATGTTGAGCTATTTGGCCAACACGAAGATTATTACGATAGTAAAATTGCGTCTAAAACAACTAAAAACTTAGAAGTATCAACTGACTTAGTACAAGATTTATTATTAAATCCGTTTAACTACAAAGATGCTATTAGGGTAGAAGGTATTTACTATGATTTGGATAAAGCAAACATCAGACCTGATGCTGCAAAAGTATTAGACTCATTAGTACTTAACTTAAAGAAATATCCTAAGTTACGCATTGAGTTAGGTTCGCATACGGATTGTCGTGGAGACTCGGCTTACAATCAAAACTTATCACAAAGACGTGCAGATTCGGCCGTTGCTTACATTGTTGCACAAGGAATTGACTCGGCACGTTTAGTTGCAGCTGGATACGGTGAGCGTGTACTTGTGAACGATTGTGCTTGCGAGGGCTCTTGGGTTAAACGTAACTGTACCGAAGATGAGCACCAGATGAATAGAAGAACAACGGTAACTTTATTAGGTAACGATTACAAACCAAAACCTAAAGAAATGCCAAAAGCTCCTGTTGATCCTAAAGCTAAACCAGGCACAAAACCAACCGGAACAGGCACTACAGCACCGCGTACTCCGGGTACTCCTACTACGCCTGCACCAAAAAAATAACATCAAAATATATTATACAAACCGCCTTAATGCTAAATTAAGGCGGTTTTTTAATGCAGTTATTTTACCTTGTAATCCAATTAAATTCATTAGCATGAAATTGAACTACTTTTTATCGTTTTGCTTACTGCTATTATTGGCTAGTTGCTCGCAACAAAAATTTGCTTTCAGACATACAGTACACGTAAAAAACAATCAGCCAAAAACAACTGATGTGGTAGAACAAAAACACACGACCACATTACTTAACGCGCGTAGTATGAGTTTGCCTAATGCTGTAACTAGCTTACCCCAAAAAATGGAATTGAGCCATGTAAGGGAAATTGCAAGCAGTTATGCAGTTAATAAACCAACCACTTTACTTACTGATACCTTAAAAAAGAAGTATAAGTTTGATACAGAGGTAACCAAACCTACCGAGGGGAAAAATGGAGCCAACTCTTCTTCACTAGGAGAAAGCAGCCAGTATGATAGCGCAGCTGTTGCAGGCTTTGTGTTTGGTATTTTAGGTTGGTTTTATTTAATAACAGCAATACCTGGTTTTATATATAGCCTTAAAGGATTAAAATCGAAAAAGAACCACGGATTAGCTGTTGCAGGCTTGGTATTAAGTTCTATTTTTTTAGCAATACTTGCACTTTTTATCATCGTCATTGTTTTAATTATAGCCACTTATAATTAACCTATTTAACTCAAATTTCTGCTCTACCAGTAATTTATTACCTTCGCTCACATGAATATGAATTTACCTAAAAACATTGCAGTACTTGGTGGTGGAAGTTGGGGAACAGCCATTGTAAAAATGCTTACCGAACAACTTAGAAACCAAACAGGTAATATTAATAAACTACAATGGTGGCTGCGCAAACAAGAAACAGTTGATTTTGTAAACACCAATAGACACAATCCTAGTTACATTAGTTCGGTTGAGATACATCCCAATTTAATTGAAGTAACTGCAGATTTAAAACACGTACTGCAAACTGCAGATTTAATTGTGTTGGCTGTACCATCGGCATTTTTAAAAGATGCATTAAGTGTACTTACACCCGAAGATTTTAAAGGCAAGTATATTGTATCGGCTATTAAAGGATTGCTGCCTCATAGCAAGCAAATTGTAGCCGATTTTATGATGGAAGAATTTCATGTTCCTCACGAAAATTTATTGGTGATATCAGGACCATGCCATGCAGAGGAGGTTGCTGCCGAAAAACTTTCATACCTAACCATTGCTGGTAAAAACAGTGAGGTAACCAAGCACTTCGCCTCACTTATGGCATGCAGGTATATTCGTACTATTATTTCTGAAGACATTACAGGTACCGAGTATGGTGCAGTACTTAAAAATATTTATGCTGTAGCTAGTGGTATTTGCCACGGTGTGGGTTATGGCGATAATTTTCAGGCGGTATTAATAAGCAATGCCATTCGCGAAATGGAAGCCTTTTTGTTTAAAGTGCACGCACATCCGCGCGAAATTAACCATTCGGCTTACTTAGGCGATTTATTGGTTACATCCTATTCGCAACATAGCCGCAACCGTACCTTTGGCAATATGCTTGGCAAGGGCTACTCGGTAAAATCGGCACAATTAGAAATGAACATGATTGCCGAAGGATATTATGCAACCAAAAGTATGTACGAGCTAAATGCTGAACAATTACACATTGATATGCCTATTGCCGAAGCCGTTTACAACATAATATATAACAACAAACCAGCTAAGGCTGAAATTGAAAAACTGAGCACTAAACTCATTTAAAAAATAGCACCCCGTTTATCATCATGAGTACTGAAAAAAATATTGTTGACGAGTTTAACGACTACCGCACAAAAATGAACGAGAAGATTTTAGCCGAAGATAATTTGGTGCTAAAACGCTTGTTTAATTTAGATACCAATACTTATGAAGCGGGAGCATTATCAACCCAAACCAAAGAAATGCTTGGATTAGTGGCAAGCATGGTGTTGCGTTGCGATGATTGCATAAAATACCATTTAGGTAAGTGTAAAGAACAAGGAATAACCACTGCACAAATTTTTGAAATTTTTGCAGTGGCTAATATTGTTGGCGGTACTATTGTAATACCGCACACGCGCAGAGCTGCCGAATATTGGGAAGCGCTGAATAAAATTTAGTTAGTTAATTTATCCCAAGGTACACGAGATAAAATAAGTACAAAACCAATGGTAAAAAACACCAATGCTTTTTTGTGCTTAGCAGCTGCATCAGCTTGCTTTTTGCTAATAATACGTCCTACCTGTACAAGTACCACTGCAATAATCATAATAGAGATGTGTTCAACTGCAACAAAACGTAACTCGGGATTTTTCATTGCCTCAGACATGCCAATTTGAAATGCAGCATTAACCTTGTCACTAATAAAGTACAAAATTAAACCCAACAATAATTGCAAATGACATGTGCCTAAAAATATGGCATGTGCAATGTTTTCTTGTTTAGTAAAATCGCGTTTGTGCATTACACCTAATGCAGATTTTGTGATGGCATACAAGCCGGCTAATAATACCGCGTAGCCAGTGTAATGATGTAAATGAAGTAATGGAGCGTACATGTGTGTTTAAGTTTAAAGCATGCAAAATAACTTTCCTGCTGTAAATTTTAATGTAAAATATTCCACATAAGTATTATTTTGGTACTACCTATAATAAACCTAACGTGCAACAAACCTTCTGGCATAAAGTCCCTATGGTACGCATACTCCTTGCCTTTGCAACAGGAATTGGCGTTTCTATGTTTTACCCCTTTAGTTTTAAATTAGTTGGCGCTTACTTTTTACTAAGTTTACTGCTGTTTATTTTTTTACCTAAACTTTTTGGTGCATACCAACAAAGGTGGTTCTCAGGCATAGCAGCATTGTTTCTGTTTTTCTTTGCAGGCATACTGGTGCACTTGGTGCAAAATCCGTTGTTCCGTAGCAATCATTTTAGCCACGCCTTGGCAGTAACAAAATATGTGGTAATGGTTGATGAAGAGCCTGTACAAAAATCACACTCGTATAAAATGCGTACCAGGGTTATGCAGTTTATCAATACCTCGGCTAAACAAGTGCCTGCTACCGGAAATATTTTGGTATACATCAATAAAAACAACCTTACTAAACTACCTAGCTATGGTGATGTTTTGGTACTTGATGCTACAGATGTACGTGAGGTGCCACCACCAAAAAATCCATTTGAGTTTGATTATAAAAGGTACTTAGCATTTAACCACATCTATCATCAAACCTATTTAAAGCAAGAGCAACTTGTTTTTGCTGATGTAAATAATGGCAGCATTATTTACAAACAGATTTACAGCATACAGCATTATTTTAAAGCGGTACTAAACATGTACATACAAACACCTACCGAAATTGGAGTAGCACAAGCTTTACTGTATGGTTTTGATGATGATATTGATGAGCAAACCATGAGTGCTTATGCAAATACGGGTACATTGCATGTGTTAGCGGTTTCGGGCATGCATGTAGGGATTATCTTTTTTATACTAAGCAAGGTGTTGTTTTTTATGAATAAGAACAAAAAACTGCTGCTATCAAAACGCCTAATAATTATTGCTTGCCTGTGGATTTATTCTGCCCTTTGTGGTTTATCGCCAAGTATTTTAAGGGCCACGGTAATGTTTACCTTTATTATTTCGGCCGATATTTTAGACCGCAGAAGCAATATCTATAACACCTTAGCTGCCTCCTGTTTTACCCTGCTATGCGTAGATGCTAATATGCTGGCCAATGTGGGATTTCAGTTAAGCTACATGGCAGTAATTGGCATTGTATTTATACAACCGCTAATTTATAAATGGTATGTACCACCAAATTGGTTAATTGATCAAATTTGGAAAATTACCTCCGTATCTATTGCGGCACAACTTGCTACTAGCCCTATTGGTATTTTATATTTTCATCAATTTCCTAATTGCTTTTTATTTTCTAACCTGCTTATTATTCCTTTAACAACTGTTATTTTATATGCTTGTATTGGACTTTTACTAGTATCAAAAATTACTGCCATAGCACAAGTTGTTGGTACGGCTACTAAGTATGTTATTATGTTTACCAACTGGCTGGTTATGCAGGTTGAGGATGTGCCGTATGCTTATGTAAATGGCCTACAGATAAGTATATTTCAGAGTATACTTATGTACCTGCTGTTTTTGTGTCTTATCTTTTATTTTATGTACCAATACAGCTGGTTATTTAAAGCAAGTTTAATGGCACTGCTCTATTTTATTTGCATCAATGCCTATCAAAACATTACCCAGCACCAACAAAAGGCCGCATGGGTTTATAGTATAAATAATAGCAATGCTATACAATTGGTAAATGGTACACATGCCGTACTTTTATTAGATAGTAATGTACGATACGATAAACAAAAGTTTAAATTCCACTTGCAACAACACGTTTGGCAAATAGGTGTTGAAACCATTGATACCCTCACTCCTACTGCCAATTGGCAACAAATAAAAATGGCTAACACTACAATTTTACTTGCAGGAAAACAAAAATACGCACCACACTATACCAACCCCGATTATTTAATAATACGCCATCCATTGCCCGTTACTTTGCTTGTACAAGTAAACCCTAAGCAAGTAATTATTAGCGGATCGTTAAAGCCTTTTTACAGTAAAGAAATAGAAACCTTTTGCCAACAAAAAAATATTCCGGTACACCATGTAACTAATTCCGGAGCTTTTAATTTATCATTGTAGCATGAGCGATTTAGTACTTTACGAAGTAAAAGAACGAGTAGGTTATATTACCTTAAACAGACCCGAAAAACGCAATGCGTTAAGTTACGAAATGGTGAGCGAAATTAAGCTTGCCTTTATGAAAGCAGAAGCTGATGCTGATTGCAAAATAATTGTAATTAAAGGCAGCGGTGAAGCATTTTGTGCAGGTGCTGATTTGGCTTATTTACAACAACTACAAACCAATACTTTTGAAGAAAACTTAGCCGACTCGCGCCATTTAATGGAGTTGTTTCAGTTTATTTACCACAGCCATAAAGTGGTTATATCGCAAATAAGCGGACCAGCATTAGCTGGTGGTTGCGGCTTAGCAACTGTGTGCGATTTTAGTTTTGCAACACCACAAAGTACCTTTGGTTATACCGAAGTAAAAATAGGCTTTGTGCCTGCTATTGTTATGGTATTTTTGGTACGTAAAGTGGCCGAAAAAACTGCACGCCAATTGCTACTTACGGGTGATGTATTTGATGCGCAAAAAGCACTTAACTATGGTTTGATAAACGAAATTGTAGAAGCTGATGCCTTGGATGAAACTGTATTTAAGTTTGCCCAAAAACTTTGTAAGCAAGCCTCTGCACAATCGCTTGGATTAGTAAAAGAAATGCTAGCCAATGTACAAAGCATGGAAGTAAACAGTGCTTTAAATTATGCTGCACAAACTAATGCAAAAGCACGTGCAACTGATGACTGTAAAAAAGGAATTGCTGCTTTTTTAAATAAAGAAAAACTTACTTGGTAAGTGCTTAATTGTTATTGTTTGATAAGCTATCAACCAACGTAATAAAATTATTCATATGCCTAATTAAGCGAGCATTGTTTGGCATTACCAAATTACCATCAAACTGCATACCTGCTAACAGCAATGTGGCTGTTGGCCAAATAGAAGCCAATTGATCAACAAATTTTTGTTTATCAATATTTAAGTGCGAAGCCGTTAACTGTGTAAGTATAAAATCGGGTTTAATGTCTTTAAACGCGTCTTGTAAATCAACCAACGGTACTTCTTGCCCTAAATATAAAACATCGTGGCCACGGCTGCGGCACAAGTAATTGGCAAACAAAAGACCTATAGAGTGTTGCTCGTGCTCGGGTAAAAACAATAAAAAACGTTTCCTGTTTTCTGTAAATCGGCCCACATGGCCATCAATAGCTACGTATAATTTTTGGGTGATGATGTTAGTTGCAAAATGCTCGTGCGATGGTTGTATAGAACCCACTTGCCACAACAACCCAATTTCAACCAAAAACGGAAACACCAAATTAACCATTGTTAATTCTACTCCGTGTTGTATAATGTGGGTGGTTAGCACTTTATGAAATCCATACTCATCATAAGAAAGCATGTTGGATACCAAACTTTTAACGTGGTTATCAGATTGATGAGAAGGTTGTGCTGATGAATTTAATCGAACAATAGCCTCATTTATCTGCTCCTTGCTCATTTTAGCAATTTCAGAAATTTTGGTACCGTTTTTATTTAAAATGCTAATGTTAATGATAAACCTTAAGTCATCATCATCATAATATCTAATATTGGTTTCGGTACGTTTAGGCGTAATAATGCCGTAGCGCTGCTCCCAAATACGCAACGTATGGCTTTTAATACCCGATACTGCTTCTATATCTTTAATTGAAAAAATACTCACGCTTCCGTTCCTCTGTTATAAAAAATACTATCTTACAAACATATCAATAAACAATTTGTTTTATAAGCAACAAATAAACTTATGCTAAAAATACTGATTGCGGGCGGAAGCGGCTTTGTAGGCCGCCAATTAAGCCAAATGCTTATACAAAATGGATATGAAGTGGCTTGGTTAACGAGAGGAAAAGCAACCCAAAACCAGATTAAAACCTTCAATTGGGATATTAAAACCGGTTTTATTGATACACAAGCCATAGCCTTTGCCGATGTAATTGTAAACCTAGCTGGTGCGGGAGTTGCCGATAAAAAATGGACCAAAGCATACAAACAAGAACTTTTTGATAGCCGCATAACAGCTACAGCGCTTATTGTACAAGCTTTGCAAAAAAACACACACCACGTAAAAGCCTACATTGCCGCATCGGCCATTGGTATTTACGGAAACACCACCTCATTAAATGCTAATGAAAACGAGACTCCTGCTACCAATTACCTGGCTCAGCTTTGTACTAATTGGGAAACCAGCACCCAAAGCATTGCTAAATTAGGTATTCGTACTGCAACTGTGCGTGTTGGCGTGGTTTTAGGTTTAGATGGTGGTTTTGTTAAGCAAGTTTCGGCTTTAACCAATTACTACTTGGGCGCGGCATTAGGCAGTGGCAAGCAATACACCAGCTGGATTCACCTTAACGACTTATGCCGCATGTTTATTTGGCTTGTTGAACATGAAAATTTAACTGGCATATACAACGGTGTTGCACCAAACCCAGTAAGCAATAAAACCCTAACCAAACTACTAGCAAAGCAATTGCATAAGCCTATTATTTTGCCTAATGCACCAGCATTTATGCTTAACCTTATTTTTGGCGAAATGGCCAGTATGCTGCTAGCCAGCCAACATGTATCGGCCCAAAAAATTATAGCCACTGGTTTTAGTTTTAAGTTTGATACTGCCGAAAACGCATTAGCCAATTTGTTTGAAACACAATAAATGAATACTGTTTTCGTATAATTACCGCATATTTGCGTGAGTGTTGAAATTAGTTAATCAAATAGTTGTAGGCTTATTATTGGCGGGTATTGCGTTTTTTAGCGCTTGCCGTCCCGAGGAAGAATTTACCACAGACCCAAGTGCTAAACTGGAGTTTTCGGTTGATACCGTATACTTTGATACCGTATTTACCCAAATGGGCGGTGGCGCACCTCGACCAATTTCGGTTACCAAACAATTGCGCATAAAAAACCCTAATAACAACGCTGTTAAAACTAATATTAGGGTTGCCAATAATTTTAACAATACCTACCGACTAAATATTGATGGTGTTAGCACCAACCAAGTTTATGGTAAAGAGATTTATGGTAAGGATAGTTTAATTATTTTTATTCAGTGTTACATCGACTCTAATAACACCAACACACCGCTTATTGTGGCTTCGCAAATTATTTTTGAAACCAACGGTAATGTGCAAGATGTAGATTTAGTGGCTTGGGGGCAAGATGCCAAATATTTAAACAATACAGTGCTTGATTGCAACTTGGGCAATTTGCATTGGACATCAGAAAAACCCTATGTAATTTACGATAGTATTTTAGTACCCGAAGGTTGTACCCTAACTATTGATGCAGGAACACGTATTCACTCTTACAACAAATCGAGCATATTGGTGGCTGGTACTTTAATTGTAAACGGCACACCCGAAAACCCAGTATATTTTGAAGGAACACGTATTGATGGTGATTATAAAGATTTAACCAACCAATGGGCTGGCATACGATTTTTACCACGTAGTAAAGATAATGTGATTACTGGAGCCATTATTCGCAATGGCTTTGTTGGCATTGAGGTTGACTCGCAGCCAGTAAATGCCAACCCCAATTTAACCATTACCCAGAGTCAAATTTACAACATGAGTGCCGTGGGTATTGTAGGTTACTCCTCAAAAATTGTGGCCGTAAATAATTTAATAACCGATTGCGGACAGTTTGGATTCTTTGGTGCGTTAGGTGGAAACTACCAATTGGTGCACAACACCATTGCATCGTACAACACCAGTTTTAATAGGCAAAATCCTTTAGTGGTATTTGATAATACACCTTATTACGATAAAAACGATAACGTAGTAGCTCGCTACAATTTAGCTTTTGAGTTGGTAAATAATATTATTTATGGCAGCTTAGAAGAAGAGTTTTTAATAAACAACAACGCTGCAGGATTACCCATAACAACACCCGTAATACAAGCAAATTTAATACGCACCAAACAAACTAGTTTGGGTGTGAATGGCAACGTTTTAAACAAAGATCCTTTGTTTGAAAACTACTTAACCTACGATTTTAAAATTAAGCAAAACTCGCCTGCAAAAAACACAGGCATACAAACCAATATTGCTGTTGATATTAAAAACAACGCCCGCAGTAATTCGCCAAGTATAGGTTGTTGGGAGTAGATTAAAAGTAGTTGAATTTATGTTCTTTTTCTTGGTGTTTCCACCCCATTCCGAATCTTCGGGATTATGATAACTTTACTAAAATCTACTGTACCTTATGGAGTCCTTCAAACATTTTTCATCACTCATATATTAACTTTAAGTCAATCTTAAATCAATAAATGAGGATAACGCTGTTAATGCTGATGGGTGTGTCCTTCGCCACTTAAAAACTCAAACGTAGCAATCATTTGTTCTACTTCTTGTCGCTCTTGCTCTAAAGCAGGCAAACTTTTAAGTGCTGTTTGCACAGTAAAAGTAAATAACACTACTTTATCAAACTTGCATGTAGCCCAATAATAAACCGTAAACGAACCTCCGTTAACCTCGTGCTCTTTGGCAAAAGATACAAACCTATTTTCGCCTGCGGCATATAAACTTGGGTTAAAATCTCTGTTTTGATTGTACACTTCTTCCAACATTTTTACGGGAGCATCATCGCCTTCAAACTCGTTAGGTAAAAGCATCACGCGCAAAGCACCTTGTCCGCCATTGTTGTTGTAAAAAATATAGTGCCCAGATTCATCTGTTTCCTCCGTCCAATGGTTTGGATAATTAAAAGCAAAAAAGCCGTAAAGCGATACAAAACGTTGTGTGTTACTCATGCTGCAAGTATAAAAAAAGTATTGGGGTGTAAATAAGATAAATGTTA
>CAZJHS010000039.1:0-27250 GCA_964545895.1 uncultured Chitinophaga sp.
TATCATCACACAATTGCTCTACACTTTCCATGCGGTGGGTACTAAAAATAATACTACTACCCTGCTCCTTTAATTTTAAAATTTCTTGGGTAATAAGCTCGGCATTAATGGGGTCGAAACCACTAAACGGTTCATCTAAAATAATTAACTTAGGTTGATGCAGCACGGTAGCAATAAATTGTATTTTTTGTTGCATGCCCTTGCTCAACTCTTCTACTTTTTTGCCCCACCAAGCTTTTATTTCAAAGCGTTCAATCCAATCTTTAAGCCTGTGCATAGCTTCTTGCTTGCTTAAGCCTTTAAGTTGAGCAAAGTATAGCAACTGCTCGCCTACTTCCATTTTTTTATAAAGTCCGCGCTCTTCGGGTAAATACCCAATTTGGTAAATGTGTTGTGGTTTTAGAGGTTCGCCATCAAACCAAACCTCGCCAGTATCGGCTTGGGTAATTTGGGTTATGATGCGAATTAGGCTGGTTTTTCCGGCACCATTTGGGCCAAGCAAACCAAATATTTTACCACGCTGTACATTTAAACTTACATTGTTTAATGCCTTATGGGTAGCATATTGTTTGGTAACGTTGCGTACTTCTAAAATGTTCATTTATACAAAGGGATATTTGCTGCACAAGGTAATGCAAATATTACTTTGTGTAAATACCGTTAGTAAAAAAGTACAACCCTTTGGCAAAAACTTAAATTTATTAAAATGTGCGTCAAAGTATAGTTTTACTTATTTGTGGCAATAAGTAATGTAAACTTTTACTTAAGTTTGCGGCCGTGAAGTTTGTAAAATCATTTATAGTTTACTGTTTTGTGGTGCTGTTTACGCATGTGGCACTTACGCAAAACAGCAACCAATCTGTTTTTAACGGCAGCACATTTAGCTGGTACGCGCCACAATCGGCTGCTGCAGTAAATATTTTTGCATCGCCCCAACACCACCCTGTTAAGTTTTTAGCTTGGATGTTTGATGTTTCGGAAGACATTACCGAAACAAGCGATAACTTTGAAAGTGACAGCGACCACGATCAACCCAACAACTATTTTACCTTAACGTATTTTGATGGTAGTTTTACCAAACATACTTCAAAAGCACTTATTGGTGTACAGCATTATTTAGGCCGATACACCCCATTTAAACAAGCACCTTTGTTTGTTGTTTTCCATACCTGGAAATCGCATTTAGCGTAACCTTTAGGTTACTGCTTTCTTTTTGCGCAAACAGCTAGCGTATCCATTTTATCGACATTTTTTTTTGTTAACCGTGCTTTGCATTTGCATGCACTTTGGTTAACCCAATTGCGCCATTTTATTTTTTAAAACAATTATACACTTGTATGAAATACATCATATCAATTATGATAATGGTTGCAGCATTTAGTACCATAAGCTGCACATCAAACCATCACGCCAACGAAGAAGAAACCAAGTTTTTGGTAACCTCGCCCCTTTTAAAAGACACCTTAATTACCCGAAATTATGTATGCCAAATACGCTCAAAACAGCATATTGAATTACGTGCTTTAGAAAGCGGTTACTTGCAAAACATTTATGTGGATGAAGGACAATTTGTAAAAAAAGGCCAATTGATGTTTCAGATTATGCCGGCTGTTTACGAAGCCGAATTACAAAAAGCACAAGCCGAAGCTAAGTTTGCCGAAATTGAATATCAAAACACCAAGCAACTTTCAGATAAAAAAGTAGTATCGCCAAACGAGTTGGCCTTGGCCAAAGCTAAGTTTGATAAAGCTAATGCCGAATATACTTTGGCTAAAACACGCTTACAGTTTACCCAAATTAGAGCTCCGTTTGATGGTATTATGGATCATTTCCAGGTACGTTTGGGTAGTTTGGTAAACGATGGCGATTTACTTACAACCTTATCAGACAATAGCGAGCTATGGGTTTATTTTAATGTGCCCGAAGCCGAGTATTTAAATTACAAAACACAAGTTACCGAAGAGAACCTACAAAAGGTAAACCTAATGATGGCCAACAACCAACGTTTTAATTACTCTGGTGTAGTAAAAACCATTGAAGCCGACTTTAATAACGAAACAGGTAACATTGCTTTTAGGGCTACTTTCCCTAACCCTAAAGGTTTACTGCGCCATGGCGAAACGGGTAATATTGAAATGCCAATACCGCTTAAAAACGTATTGTTAATTCCGCAAAAAGCCACGTTTGAAATACTTGAAAAAAGGTATGTGTTTGTGGTTGATAAGGATAACGTAGTACACTCGCGCGAGATAAATATTGAAGCCGAGATGCCTGATTTATACATTGTAAAAAATGGTATAAATGCCAATGAAAGAATTTTATTGGAAGGTATTAGAAAAGTAAAAGACAATGATAAAATTACTTTTACCTACGAAAAGCCTGAAAGCATTTTACCAAAACTTAAAGTTTACGTTGAGTAAAAACCACCCTATAAACATAAAAACATGTTCAATAAATTTATTCAAAGGCCCGTTTTAGCCATTGTAATTTCGCTTATCATTTTATTTGTAGGCGGACTTGCTATTAAAACGTTACCTACTTCGCAGTTTCCGGAAGTAGCGCCACCGGTGGTTATGGTTAGTGCCTCGTACCCTGGTGCCAGTGCAAAATCATTAGCCGAATCGGTAATTATTCCGTTAGAGCAATCGATAAATGGAGCTTGGGGCATGCGTTACATGACCTCTGATGCTACTAGTGCTGGTGAAGCCAACATTCAAGTAGTATTTAATCCCGGTACCGATATTAATCAAGCATTGGTACAAGTATCAAACCGTGTGCAACAAGTAACCAACAGGTTACCCATTTTAGTACAGCGCGAAGGTGTGGTTATTACGCCCGTAATTCCAAGTATGTTAATGTACGTTAATCTTTACAGTAAAGATAAAAACGCCAACATGAAATACTTGTTTAACTACGCTGGTGTAAACATGGTACCCGAGTTGCAACGTATTAATGGTATTGGCCAAGTACGTATTTTAGGTAGTCGCCAATATGCTATGCGTATTTGGTTAAACCCAGATAGAATGCGTGCTTACAACATTTCGCCTGATGAGGTAATGGAGGCCATGAACAACCAAAGTATTATTGGTAAAGCTGGTCGTATTGGCCGTGGTGATGGACAACAAGCCGAAGCGTTAGAGTATGTATTAACCTACAGCGACAGGTTTAATGAACCTAAACAATACGAGGATATTATAATTAGAGCCAATGCAAAAGGCGAAAGCTTGCGTTTAAAAGATGTGGCCACGGTATCGTTAGGTAGCGAGTATTACGATATTTACTCGAGCATGAACGGGCATCCATCGGCTGCATTGGTTTTAAAACAAACTTATGGTAGTAATGCCAGCGATGTAATTAAAGAGGTAAAAGCTAAGCTAGAGGATTTGAAAAAAACATTTCCTCCGGGTATGGAGTACGAAATTAGTTATGACGTTTCAAACTTCTTAGATGCCTCGGTAGAAAACGTAGTACACACCTTGCGTGATGCCTTTATTTTGGTGGCCTTGGTAGTATTTATTTTCTTGGGCGATTGGCGCTCAACCCTCATCCCTACCCTTGCTGTTCCTATCTCATTAATTGGTGCATTTTTTTGTATGCAATTGTTTGGCCTAACCATAAACATGGTTACCCTTTTTGCTTTAGTATTAGCTATTGGTATTGTGGTGGATGATGCCATTGTGGTGGTAGAAGCCGTTCATGCCAAAATGGAAGAAGAACACCTCTCGCCATACAATGCAGTGCGGAAAGTAATTGGCGAAATTAGTGGGGCCGTTATTGCCATTACTTTATTAATGGTTTCGGTGTTTGTGCCGGTTTCGTTTATGACAGGCCCCGTGGGTACTTTTTACCGACAGTTTTCTATTACTATGGCTTCGGCTATTGTATTATCAGGTATTGTGGCTTTAACAGTAACTCCTGTTTTGTGTGCCATGATTTTGAAAAACAACCATGGTAAACCTCGTAAAAAAACTTGGCTAAACAGAGCGTTGGATAGCTTTAACCGAGGCTTTGAAAAACTAACGGGCAAGTACGTATGGTTACTTCGATTAATTGCGCACCGGAAACTTATTACCGTTGGTTTATTTGTAGTTTTTGCGTTGGGTATTTGGGGCGTAAGCAGCAGTTTGCCATCAGGCTTTATTCCTAGCGAGGATCAAGGTATGTTGTACGCCATCATTCAAACACCTCCGGGTTCAACCCTAGAAAGAACCAATGATTTATCAAACAAATTGGTTGATATTATTACCAAAACCGAAGGCGTAAAATCGGTTTCATCTATTGCTGGTTACGAGGTATTAACCGAAGGACGTGGATCAAACGCAGGTACCTGTTTAATTAACTTAAAACCTTGGTCGGAACGCGAGCATAACGTTGAAGAAATTATTCATGAGTTGGAAGAAAAAGCCAAGGACATTCCGGGCGCAACCATTGAGTTTTTCGACCCTCCGGCAGTTCCGGGTTTTGGTGCAGCAGGTGGTTTTGCATTACAACTTTTAGATAAAACCAATAGTGGCGATTACAAACAACTTGAGCATGTAACCAACGAGTTTATGAGCGAGTTGAAAAAACGCAAAGAGCTTACTGGTTTGTTTACCTTTTTTAGCGCAAACTACCCACAATACGAAATTGAAATAGACAACCAAGCTGCTATGCAAAAAGGGGTATCAATTGGCAATGCCATGAACACACTTTCAATTTTTGTGGGAAGTACTTACGAGCAAGGTTTTATTAAGTACCAACGCTTTTTTAAAGTGTTTGTTCAAGCCGCGCCCGAGTATAGAAAATTGCCTACTGATATTATGAACTTATATGTAAAAAACAACCGCGATGAAATGGTTCCGTTTTCGGCATTTATGAAAATTCATAAAAAGCAGGGCGCAAACGAAATTAACCGCTACAACATGTACAACACCGCTGCCATTAGAGGTGGGCCTGCAAGCGGATTTAGTAGTGGCGAAGCGATTAAAGCCGTGCAAGAAGTAGCTGCTAAAACATTACCTCATGGCTATGATATTGATTGGGCCGCTTTATCGTATGATGAAACCAGACGTGGTAACGAGGCTATTTATATTTTTATTATTGTATTGGTGTTTGTGTACTTTGTACTTGCCGCACAATACGAAAGTTTTATTATTCCGTTGGCTGTTGTATTTTCATTACCTGCTGGTGTGTTTGGTTCGTTTTTATTAATTAAAGGATTAGGCTTAGCCAATGATATTTATGCGCAAGTGGGCTTAGTGATGTTGGTAGGTTTATTAGGTAAAAATGCGGTGTTAATTGTTGAGTTTGCGGTGCAAAAACACCATCAAGGCGCTACAGTTTTAGAAGCTGCAATTGAAGGTGCACGCGTGCGTTTCAGACCAATTTTAATGACCTCGTTTGCCTTTATTGCGGGTTTAATTCCGTTGGTTTTAGCACATGGTGCAGGTGCCATTGGTAATCGTACTATTGGTGCATCGGCCTTAGGCGGTATGCTATTTGGTACTGTGTTCGGGGTAATTATTGTACCAGGTTTATACTACATATTTGGCACATTAGCCGAAGGGCGTAAGCTTATTAAAAACGAAGACGACAGCCCATTAACAGAAGACTTCGTTCATAACATGGATAAATTTCCAACAACACCTGAAGAAGAAGATGATGAAAACACAAAATAAAAAGCAATTAGCCTTTAGTTTAGGTTTGCTAATAAGCTTATCTGTTTTGTTTACTGCTTGCATGGGCCCAACGCTTAGTGTTAAAACAGAAAACAAACAGGTTCCGGCTAGTTTTAGCAATACAAATGATACAGCTAACGTAGCCAAAACCAAGTGGCGCAACTTTTTTACTGATGCTAACTTAATTGCACTTATCGATACGGCATTGCAAAACAACCAAGAGCTAAATATGATGATGCAAGAAATAAATGTAGCGAAGTTTGAAGCTAAGGCACGCAAAGGTGCTTACCTGCCTTTTGCTAATGCATTTGTAGGTGCAGGCGTTGATAAGCCTGGTTTGTATACCAGCAAAGGCGCTAGCGATGCGGCACATGATATTGCACCCGGAAAAAAAATGCCCGATCCGTTAAGCGATTTAGTGGTAGGCGCATCTGTTTCGTGGGAAATAGATATTTGGAAAAAACTGCGCAACAACCAAAAAGCTGCAGTAAACAAATACTTAGCTACGGTTGATGGTAAAAACTTTATGGTTACTCAGCTTATTGCCGAAATTGCAAACTCCTATTACGAGCTAATTGCATTAGATAACAGGCTTGATATTATTAAAAAGAATATAGACCTGTACCAGCAATCGCTTGAAATTGTGAAGCTGCAAAAAAGCGCTGCACGTGTTACCGAGCTTGCTGTAAAAAGGTTTGAAGCCGAGTTGCTTAAAAACCAAAGTTTGCAATTTTATATCGAGCAACAAATTATTGAAACCGAAAACAAGATTAACTTTTTAGTGGGTAGGTTTCCGCAAAAGGTAAACAGAAACGCAAGTAACTTTACCGATATTGTGGTTGATGATATGCAAATTGGTATACCATCGCAATTGTTGCAAAACAGACCCGATGTTAAACAAGCCGAGAAAAACTTAATTGCCGCTAAACTTGATGTAGCATCAACCAAAGCAGAGTTTTATCCTTCGTTTAGAATTACGGCTGGTGCGGGTTTTAATGCCTACAATCAAACGTATTTGTTTAAAGCACCCGAGTCGTTAATTTATGGTTTAGCTGGCGAATTGGTTAGTCCGTTAATTAACCGTAATGCCATAAAAGCTGCATACAATGGTGCTAAAGCCAAACAAATACAAGCGGTGTACAATTACGAACGTACCATTTTAAACAGCCATGTAGAGGTGGTTAACTTGCTTAACAACATGGCTAATTTGCAAAAAAGCTACGAGTTAAAACTTAAACAAGTTGATGCATTAAATCAATCTATTGAAATTGCATCTACCCTATTTAGATCGGCACGTGCCGATTACATGGAAGTATTACTGACCCAACGCGATGCACTTGACTCGAGGGTTGAGTTAATTGAAACCAAAAAACTGCAACTAAATGCCAAAGTTAATATGTACCGCGCCTTAGGTGGTGGATGGAATTAACCAGGTAATCTTTTCTTAACCAAAGCGGCTATTATTTTAAAAAGTAATAGCCGCTTTTTTGTTTAAACACCTCATCATAAAAAATAACAACCCGCGAAAGTGCTAACACTAACGCGGGCTGAAACCTATACTTACCTATTACCAATTATGAAAACTTACATTTTTGTATTGGTCCATAAACTCCAATTGCTATCAAACTTGTACCATTCGCCTTTCGGGCCTTCCCATTTCCACTCAGGTACTTCGCTCCAATTTTTACCCATATCGGCACTCCACCACAATTTATTGTCGCCAATTTTTAACCAACGACCTTCCTTATCGGCCCACATGCCCTCTTTTACTTCGCTCCATTTTTTGCCATCCATGCTCCACCATAATTTAGCTTTAGCATCTAGCTTGTACCAATACATTTTACCCTTCATCATACCAGCCCAAGTTCCATCCTTCGATTTCATAAAATCAGCTGTTACACTTACAGTTGTAGTTGGTGTGTGTGCCAATGCAGTGGTTAAAGGTGCTGCCAACATCAACCCTGATGCTGCACATGCCATTAATATTTTTTTCATGTTGTTTGTTGTGTTTAACAATGGCATATACGGCAACCCTTAAGCAAGTGGTTTTGCCAAGCTAAAAATATTTAATAAAACAACTGAAAATCAATACACTAAAAATACTTAGCCGTAATATCGGCTTGCTTTTGTGTTAAGGCTTGTACAAATTTTTGGTGCGCTTGTGTGCCCGTGTGCATTACCCTATGGTTTTGCATGGCATACAGTTGATGCATGTCGTTTACATATGCTTGTGCTTGGCTATCAAAACAAGTTTTAATAAAGCTTTGCCACACAAACTGTATAGCTTGTGCATTGGGATGCACCATATCTGTATCGTAAAAACGGTAATCGCGCAATTGGTCTATCACCAACTCGTAAGCCGGAAAATAATATGCCTGCTCCGTTTGGGTAAGTTGGTGTACAGCTTGCAGCAAAATAGCTTTACTTAAATTGTTCTCCACCACTCCATCTTTAATATGCCTTACGGGGCTAACTGTAAGTATAAATTTTGCATGAGGCAATTGTTGCATAACCTGTTGTAAGGCTTGTACAACCTGCTCCACAGCTAGCATGCTTTTAGTAAAATGTTGTTGTGGGTATTTGTGGCAATTGGCTACAATGGTTTGGGGTTGATGAGCTAAAGCATACACATGCGCACTACCCAAAGTTAAACACACCACTACATTGGGTTGATGAATAAATTGATGGGCTTGCGTTACTTGTTGATTAATGTGTTGCAAAAACTCCTCTTTACTGGTATTGCTAAATTGGGTATGATGCTCCCACGTGTGCCAAAGTTCTTGATGTAAATGCAAATCACTTTCGGTGTATAAAGTGCCCGTAATGATGCGTTGCAATTGCTGTGCAATACTTATAGGATTAAACACCACACCAAAAGGTTGAGCCAAAGTTGGCAAGCCATGTTGCTGCGCCAATTCCGCTATATTATCGGCAAAGCACGAACCCATAAATACCAAAGGCTGCTTGTAATTAATTAATTGTGCAGGTGCTGCCGGTGCAAATGTTAACATCAAATCCATACGGGCGCAAGTTAAACTAATTTAAACACACCTAAGCTATTACGCACATTTGCACAAGGTGTTTACAACTAATGCATCAATCTTTACGTTATGGTAATATCTTCATTTAATCATTGTAAACAGCAACGATCAATTTATTTTAAACCACTTTAAACGTACCAACTATGGCCACCAAGAAAGCAACCGAACGAAAAATCTTTGTTTTAGATACTTCAGTTATCTTGTACGATCATAAATGTATCAATAACTTCCAAGAGCATGATGTGGCCATACCCATTACCGTGCTGGAGGAGTTAGATAATTTTAAAAAAGGTAACGACACTATTAATTTTGAAGCACGTGAGTTTATTCGTTTTTTAGATAAACTTTCGGGGCAATATACCCTTAGCGACTGGATTCCGATTAATGGCCGCGGACGTGGAAAATTTAAAGTACAATTTAACGAACGACCCGATGTAGATGCCGAAAAAGTATTTGGAGAACGCAAAGCAGATCACCGAATTTTAAATGCTGCATTGGTAATACAGGCCGAAGAAAAAAATCGTAAGGTGGTAATGGTTACCAAAGATGTTAACCTGCGCCTTAAAGCCAAAGCACTTAACCTTACTGCCGAGGATTACGAAACTGGAAAGATTAAAAACCTTGATGCCATTAACTCGGGCATTACCAATGTAGAAGGTGTAAAGCAAAGTGTAATTGATTTAATTTATGCTGATGGTTTTGTAAGCTACGATTTGCTGTTTAAACAAAAGCCTGCCGCTAATCATTACTTTGTATTACGCAATAACAAAACCAGTGTACTGTGTTTTTACAACCCCGAAAACGAAAGCATTGAACGCATTGATAAACGCACTGCACATGGCATAAAACCACGCAATGCCGAACAAACATTTGCTATGCATGCTGTACTTAATCCTAAAGTTTCGTTGGTAAGTATACAAGGTGTAGCTGGTACAGGTAAAACGTTATTAGCCTTGGCTGCTGCTTTAGAGCAACGCCATAACTACCGCCAAATTTATTTAGCACGTCCAATTGTGCCTTTGGGCAATAAAGATATTGGCTACTTACCGGGCGATATTAAAAGTAAAATTAACCCATACATGGAACCACTTTGGGATAATTTAAAACTGATACAAAACCAATGGAAAGAAACCGATAAAGAGTATCAAAAAATTACTGAAATGGTTAACCAAGAAAAGTTAGTGGTTACGCCTTTGGCTTACATTCGTGGACGCAGTTTATCTAACATTTTATTTATTATTGATGAGGCCCAAAACCTTACTCCGCTTGAGGTAAAAACCATTATTACCCGTGCAGGCGAAGGCAGTAAAATTGTATTTACAGGCGATGTTTTTCAAATTGATACGCCATACTTAGATTCACAATCCAACGGATTAAGTTATTTGATTGACCGCATAAAAGACAATCCTATTTATGCCCACATCACACTTGAAAAAGGCGAACGAAGTGAATTGGCTAACATTGCCAACTTATTGTTATAACAACACTCAAGGCTAGCTTAATACAAGCTGGCCTTGTTTTTTTTAGCGTTAATTTTACACGCGTGCAAAACATGTAGATTACGCAGTACAAGCAAATCCTATCTTGCTAAAAATACCTCAAACTATGTCATTAAGTAATTTTGAACGCATGTTGCAATTGGCTGATGAAGTTTTTGCCACCAAAAACGATCCCAACCAATTGGATGTAAACCAAGAGGTAATTGAGCAATTACAACTGCTGCATCCCAATACTGTTTCGGAAGAAGTAAATACTGATGGACCTATTGCTTGGGTATTGGTTATACCAACCACAATGGAGTTAATGGAGCAATTTATGGCAGGTAAAATTTCAGAAAACGAATTGCTAAGCCTAACTCCTGCCGATGCATTATTTGAAGTAATTTACCTTTGCTCGGCATTGGTTTTACCTGAGTTTAGGCGACAAGGCATCACTAAAAAACTTACCCTTGCGGCTATTGATGGTATTAAACAAAAGCATCCCATAACGCATTTATTGGTTTGGCCATTTACCCCAGAAGGCGATTTAACGGCACAACACCTAGCCCAACTTACAAAGTTAACTTTAGCGAAAAGAACGTAGGAAGGTTCTAGTTTTTGGTTCTTAGTTCTTAGTTTTTAGTTCTTAGTTTCAGCCTCCTCGAGCGTGCAGTTTTTAGTTAAGGGTTTCTCACAGAAAGCACAAAATACCACAGAAGATTTGAATCTAGCCTCTAACCTCCAACAGCCAACCTCTAACTTTTACCGCAGAGCTACGCAGAGTTTCTCGCAGAGGCATTGATGCGCAAGATTAAGATTGCTATGCAATTGTAGAGGTGTCCCAAATCTCGTTTCTCGCCTCTCATCTCTCCCATTATCTAATTATCTAACCAACCAATTAACTAATTATCCTCTTGTAAATTTGCTCTCCTTCCTTTATTTTCGATAGATAAACCAACTAAACCCTTATGAAAAAACATACCCTACACGCCCCAAATAATTGTAAAATTTCATCAATTACTAAAAAATAAAGCGAAACTAAATTTCATCAAAAGGTGCGCAGATAAGTAAGTTAGCGGTAATTCTACTACGACACAGAAAATTTGAAACTGACTATTAAGAAATGCAAAAAAGAAATTACCTACTTGGACTTTTGATGACAACTATTTTATTGACAAGTTGTAGCTGTTCAAACGGTTCAAAGTTGGCAGACAAAGGAGATAGGCAAATTATCAACGCAGACAGCATAGAGCTTACAACTTTAGTAAGGAACGTATATGAATGGCATGAGACAAAATACAGAAGAAATGGTTTTCCCTTTAAGTTCAAAACACCTTCTGATAGCATTTTTACTGGAGTTGACTGGGACGCGTATGCAAAGGACATGGAGGTTTTTAAGGCGACTAACTTTTTCTCCAAAGACTTTTTTACAGCCCATCGGACACTTGCGTTAAGCGTTGATTCCTCAATTCAAAAAGCGACTATTGAATGGCGGAATATAAACGATGGAATACCTTTATGGGATACAGATGCTGACGATTGGTGTGGTTGCCAAGACTACCCTGACAACTATTGGAAAAAGTTAATACTGAACGATTTTAAGATTATAAAAGAAATTGTATCTTTTAAATGGACTTGGGACGACAAACTCGAAGGAAAATCTCACCAATATGAAATGAAAGCAAAAAGAGAAAATGGAACTTGGAAAATAAGTTACATAGAGGGTTTCAAATATTATGGGACGGTTGCGGACTATAATAAAACAATGAAAAAATGAAAACTAAGGAGACAAACAAAAGATCATCCACTAACAGCACATTTGTAATAGGCGGGGTTTCGTGCTCCGCAGACAGTTTAGTGATCGCAGAAAGTTTTGTGCTCCGAATAAACATTGGCGGTAAGAGTCCCGCCCATCACAAAGCTGCAAACCGTTACCATCAAACCATTTTATAACCACAAAAAAATGATAGAAACCAACACATTTAGTTTAAGCCCCAAAATGTATTTCCGCATTTCGGTTTGGGTATTTTACAAACGCAGCAGATTTACTTACCTTGTTTTGTTCATTTTATCGGCATTAATTTTAATGCTTAAGGATTCGCACGATCTAATAAGTTGGATTGTTTTCGCAGTAGCTCTTGGTGGGCCATTGGTAAGCATCGCCAATATTTATTACTTATCTAACGATAAACGCAATCAGCTGTATTTTGCACCTCAAAAAATACAGTTAACCCCCGAAAAAATTATACAAACCACCGAGGCAGGCGTATACAGCGAGGTAGATCTAAACAACATTTTGTTGGTTAAAGAAGAAGCCAAATACTTGTTACTATTTTTTCCGCAATGGACGTTTTACTACTTAGATAAAAGTGCATTTAAATCGGCCGAAGATTTAGAAACAGCAATAAATTATTTAAACAATCGCCACAACTAAATTTAACTGTAATAAGTAACTGGTGTAAAACGGAATGGGCTAAAAAAATAGAAGCCCGGACCTCTCCGGGCTTCACCCTAGCCTATGAAACAAATTGCATCCATACTCAAGAATGCAATATTTTAGATCGAGTTAAGCGTGCAAATGCACAACACAAATATAAAGTAGGATTTATAAAATGCAAATATCTCTCATCTTTTTTAAAAGAAATTGGCCTCTATTATGCTCTGCTGCTCATAATCTGCTACTTAAAATACAAATTACCCCAACTCTATTTTAATAATTATTTACCTGCCCCCGCTTGTTGGTACAAAGCCTTGGGCCACTCCTCTACCTACACATTCTCTACCCTTCTCCACAACTTGTTGAAATCCATTTTAGCGCAGTATGTTAAACCAACCTATTTTGCGCTTTGTATTACTTATGATTGAACAATTATTTTTAATGAGCTGGATATTGATTGGCGCGCTAGGCTTAGTTGCGCTAATGCTGTTGGTGTATTACTTTGGCGTATTTGGCAAATTAGCCTTTTATAAACCTCAACCTGCCTACCGCAACAACACCGAACCTGTTTCTATTATTATTGCTGCCCGCAACGAAATGGACAATTTGGAGCGTAACCTTATTCCTATTTTGGAGCAAGATTACCCCGATTTTGAAGTGGTGGTAGTAAACGATTGCAGCTGGGATGGTAGCCAAGCATGGTTAGAAGAGTTACAAAAAACACAACCACGCCTAAAAGTATCGCAGTTAATTGAGCAAGAAAAATACCCAACAGGTAAAAAGTTTGCACTAACTATTGGTATTAAAGCCGCTAAATACGACCAATTATTATTTACCGATGCCGATTGTGAACCTACATCAAACCAATGGTTGCGCCTTATGCAAAGCCAGTTTACCACAGGTAAAGATATTGTATTAGGGTTTTCGCCATACCGCAAACAACCCGGTTTCTTAAATCGTTTTATAAGGTTTGAAACCCTTATTACTGCTCAGTTTTATTTATCAATGGCCTTAATGGGCAAGCCTTTTATGGGTGTTGGCCGAAACTTAGCTTACCGCAAAGAGTTATTTTTTAAACACAAAGGTTTCGCTTCACACCAACATATCATGTCGGGCGATGATGATTTATTTGTAAACGAAGCAGCCACATCAACCAACACGGCTATTCAAATTGACCCTGCAGCTTTTGTATTTACCGATGCTAAAAAAACTTTTAGCAGTTGGAGTAACCAAAAAAGCCGTCACATGAGCACTGGCAAATATTATAAAACAAGTCATAAACGCATGTTGGGTGCTTATTATGCAGCCATGATGTTGTTTTATGCTTTAGTTGCAGCAAACCTGTTGGTTAATATTTATGCTTGGCCTTTTGTTGTAGGCATTTTTGCAGTTAAATTTATTTCGCAAACCATTGTGTTTTATCTATCAGGTAAAAAACTAAAATACCAATCGATAGCCTACGGCTTATTGCTGCTTGATTTTGTGTATGTGTTTTACTTATTGGTATACGGTACCAAAGGATATTTTACCAAAAACAGAAAACAATGGTAACCTTTACCCTACTTTTGTAACATGATGCTTGATATTATTTTAAAATACTTTCCGGATTTAACTAACGACCAAAAGCAAAAGTTTGAAGCGTTATATGAACTGTATAAAACGGCCAACGAAAAGGTAAATGTAATTTCGCGTAAAGACATTGACCAACTTTACGAACGCCACATTTTACACTCATTAGCAATTGCCAAATTCGTACAGTTTATTCCGTATACCAAAGTATTAGATTTAGGCACAGGTGGTGGCTTTCCGGGTATTCCGTTAGCCATTATGTTCCCTGAGGTAAACTTTACTTTGTGCGATAGCATTAGCAAAAAAATTGTAGTGGCCGAAAGTATAGCCGAGGCTTTAGATTTACAAAATACCGATTTTGTAATTGGCCGTGTAGAGAATTTAAAAGAACAATTTGAATTTATTGTGAGCCGCGCTGTTGCCCCTATGGAGCAATTATACCGCTGGACACAACATTATATTGACGAGACCGATCGCAACAATAAAATTAACGGTTACATTTTACTTAAAGGTGGCGATTTAAAAGACGAAACCAAAGACATTAAACGCATTAACCGCCAACTAAATGTTGACGAGTATGAACTAAGCGGTTGGTTTAGCGAAGACTTTTTTGAAACCAAAAAATTGGTGTACATCTACAGGTTTTAATACCTGTATTACCCCGTGCATGTTTTACCATAAATAATACCTTTGTTTGTAAATCATGCAGGTTACCCAACTATTCATATATCCCATAAAATCGTTAGGCGGAATTGAGCTTACCCAAAGTGGGGTTACCCAACGCGGCTTACAATATGATAGGCGTTATATGTTGGTTGATGAACATGGCCAATTTTTAACCCAACGTACCCTGCATAAATTAGCCCTGTTTAAATTATCTATGCACAACGATGGTTTTGTGGTGCAATATAAAAACCAGCAACTTTTAGTACCTTTTACCCTGCAAGGCGCAACCCAACAAGTTACCGTTTGGGATGATACCTTAGAAGCCGTGGTTGCTAATGAGCACTACAACCAATGGTTTAGTAAGCAATTAAACATGCCCATCAAATTGGTGTACATGCATCAAGCAAGTGTTAGGCCTGTTAACATCAAGTATGCAAATAACAACGAGCAGTTAAGCTTTGCCGATGGTTATCCCGTTTTGGTAATTAGCGAGGCATCATTAAATAACTTAAACAGTAAGTTAACTAAACCAATTGGTATGGATAGGTTTAGGCCCAATATTGTGGTTGATGGATTAAGTGCACACCAAGAAGATGAACTAGGCACATTTACCCTGGGCACCACATTGTTTAAAGTAGCCAAGCCATGCGGCCGTTGTGTAGTAACCACCATAAATCAACAAACTTTACAAACCAGCAAAGAGCCCTTGGCTACTTTGGCCAAATACCGCTTGGCTGGCGATAGCGTGAATTTTGGCGCTAACACCATTTGCTTGGCCGAAGGTAAAATACAAGTGGGCGATCATTTAATTGTAGGTCATTAGTTAATTGTTTAGTCCGATTAGTGAACTTAGTTCAATTATTTTATATTTGATATTCAGTAATTTATAAATTTATTTTTAGCTCAGGCAACTTTTGCATCACCCCAAACATTATAGCAGTGTAAGTTAACCAATATGCAACTAACACCCCAACATATAACTTTGCTAAAACAGCAACACGCACCCACCCAAAAGTTGGTGTTTGAAGGGTTGTTTAGCACCATGTTTAGGGTATGCCAAAGGTATTTGGTACGTATTGATGAAGCCGAAGATTGTGTAATGAAAGGCTTTATGAAAGCGTTTAACCAAGTAAACGGATTTGTGTATGAACACGAAAGTAGCTTTACCTTTTGGCTAAAACGCATTATGGTTAACGAGGCTTTAATGGCTTTACGCAAACAAAATAATTTAGCTTTAGTTGCTATTGAAGATGCTTCGGATGTTACTTTAGAAGACTCCTTATTGCAACAAATTGAGGCCAAATATTTGTACGAAGCCATTACAAAATTACCCGTTGGCTACCGCACGGTGCTTAATATGTTTGTGGTTGAAGGCTACAGCCATCAAGAAATTGCACAAACATTAGGCATAACCGAAAGTACCAGCAAAACCCAATTGGCTAAGGCCAAACTTAAATTAAAAGGATTACTTACTCAACAACAATACGGATATGGAAACGGCTAATAACATCATAAAAAACAAAATAGATTCGGTAACGGATTTACCTGAAGGTTATGCGCCTAACCTAAACAGCAAATGGGAGTTGTTGCAAGCGGGCTTGCCTCAACAACCCGAAAAAGAGCAACGTAAACCCGTGATGTTTTACATGCAACGTGCAGCAGCTGTAGCCGCCATGTTGTTAATGATTGGTGGAAGCGGATTGTTGCTTATTAAAAAGCCAAACACCGCTAAACCACAAGCACAAGCTACCGCAAAGCCTACTCAGCAATTGGCTAAACAACAAGTTTTACCTAGCGCAAAAACAATACAGGTGGCCGAGGTTAAATCAACCCAAACTAACCACAAGCCAACAAAAACTAACCAACCCATAATTATTGATAGTGTGCCACAAGCACCAAGCCCAATAATAATACCAGAGCCAACTCCGCAACCTATGCTTGCACAGGCAGAACCTTTGCCAATAATAACCGAGGTTGATTTTACTGAACCTGTTTTAAAATCAACCACACCAACCGATGTGTTAGTAAAAGCCCAACGTTTTAAATTTAAATTGGGCATTGGCGAAACACAAGGTTTAAATGCAACAACAAACAAACCAAATACTATTGGTTTACGAACTTCTTTCTAATACAAACAACCAACTAATTTAAAATTTACTATTATGAAAAAATTAATGCTTTGGGCATCAGGAATTGTATTGCCCTTTTTAAACCCAACCACCAACGCTCAAGCCAATGTAAATGTAAACACTGGCAATGCCGAAAGTACCGTTTACACCGATACCTTAACGGTTAAATTAAAAGGCAACAATCAGCTTATGATTATTGGCAAATCGCTGAAAGAGTTAACCAGTTATGCCGATAAAGCTGATGGCGTAAAAACCACTTTTTTAACTGATGTAACCAAGGCTTACCAAGCGCAATCTATTTACAACACAGCTACCGAGGTGTACTACTTTTACAACAGCAGCACATCGCGCAGAATAAAATCAGAAACAGCTACCGTAACCGATGCTAAAGTAAATGTGGCTTACGAACAGTATCGTATAATAAACAGCTTACCTAAATTTCACTACACCATTTACGATTTAGAAAATGGAGTTGAATTACAAGTGTACATGAGCACACCAGATAGTTTGCTTGCACAATTAGGCGAGATAAGTTTGAATACCGCTATTAAAACAGTTGTAGATGATAAACGTGCTGTGCGCAGGTTCCAACATGCGGTGTTAAGCACCGATAATAATACGTACAAATTAATTGGCGAGTACCCGCACTTTACCGCAAGTATTGAAATTGCCCCTTATGTTGGTGCAACATTAATAGGCGGAAATATATCTCCAGTTTTGGGTGCATCGGCCTTTTACCGCCATACCAACAAATATGGTCGTTCGTTGCTAAAAGTTGGGGGCTCGTTAAATGGCTTTACCTTTATGACCATGAGTGGCACTGACATAAGCAAAGTATCGTTAATACAATCTTATGATGTGTTTTTTGCTTTAAATTTAAACTCGCGCACCAAAGGTCAAAACCAATGGTTTGGTATGCAAGGCGGTATTTTAAAAGCACCAAATACACCTGTGTTAAACAATGCTTATAAAGTAGGATTTTTAGTAAATGGTGTTGGTAATTTAGATTGGACACTTGATTTAATTAAAACCAAGGGCATGGGAACCATTTATGGATTAACTGTAAAAATGCCGTTTTAATCTCGAAGATATAACGCATTAAACGCGCAACCCCAACCATTTCTGGTTGGGGTTGCGCTATGTACTTTTAATAGTAAAATTTTAAATAAGTTGTTTAAAACAGGCCTTGTATAAGGTCTGTTTTTTTATGCCATAACTGTAAACTCCACTTTGCAAGTGGCTACCATGTCGGCATCAATTCCAGTAATCTCTACGTTCATAATTTCGTTAACCAACATAGGGTCGTAAGCCGTTTTTACTTTAATATAGTTGCTGGTAAAACCATACATTACATTGGCATCATTTTCGGCTTCCCAAAGCACAGGGTAAGTTTTACCTATATGTTGCTCATAAAAATACCTGCGTTTTTTATCGCTTAAGATGTGCAACATTTTACTTCTATCAGCACGCACATGCGGATAAACTTTGCCCGGCAATTTATTAGCTGTAGTATTTACACGCTCGCTGTAAGTAAACACATGCAAGTACGAAATATCAAGCTGGTTTAAGTAATTATACGTTTCTAAAAAATGCTCTTCGGTTTCGCCTGGGTAGCCCACAATCACATCAACCCCAATACAACAATGCGGCATAAGTGATTTAATTTTAGCAATGCGGCTGCTGTATAATTCGGTCACATATTTTCTGCGCATGCTCTTCAAAATTTCATCGCTACCACTTTGCAATGGGATATGAAAATGCGGAACAATTACGTTTGATTTTGCTGCAAGTTCAATAATCTCATCGGTAAGTAAATTTGGTTCGATAGATGAAATGCGCAAGCGTTTCAATCCTTCAACTTGCTCTAAAGCTTGCAATAGTTGATGAAAATTTTCGCCTGTATTAGCACCAAAATCGCCTGTATTAACACCCGTTAACACAATTTCTTTAATGCCACTAGCCACAATTTCTTCGGCTTGTTTTACCACATTTGCAATGGTATCACTTCGACTTGTACCGCGTGCTAAAGGTATGGTACAAAAAGAGCAAAAGTAATCGCAACCATCTTGCACTTTTAAAAACGTACGCGTACGATCGCCAATTGAGTATGAGCTGTGGTAATCTAAAACCTCCTTAATTTTACCATCTTTAATTTCGGCAATTTCTTTTTTGGTGGTATTGCTTAAGTACTCCGTAATGTTAAATTTTTCGGCAGCACCAAGCACTAAATCAACCCCAGGTATGCGGGCAATTTCTTTAGGTTTAAGTTGAGCGTAACAACCAATAATAGCCACAAAAGCTTGCGAGTTATGGCGCAAAGCTTCGCTTACTATTTTCTTGCATTTTTTATCGGCATTATCCGTTACCGAACAGGTATTAATTACATACACATCAGCACCGGCCTCAAACGGTACTTTGTTAAAACCTTCTTCGGTTAATTGCCTGCCAATGGTTGATGTTTCTGAAAAGTTTAACTTACAACCTAATGTATAAAATGCTACTGATTTGCTCATGAAGCGGCAAAGATAACTATACTTAACTTAAATAAACAATGCGAAAACAACACCTGCAAATACTTGGTTTGAAGTAAGTTTTACCTCCCATGCCCTACGCCTATTTACTATTAACAATTAATTTAGAAATATATTTTATACCTTGTGTGAGATGAAATTGAAGTGGTCGCTCATTCTCGCCTTACTTTTATGCACGCTTGCGGGTTGGTCGCAGCCATGTAGCATACAAGTAAGTACACCTAAAGTGTGCTTGGGTAATACAGTAAGCTTTACAGCCAATCCACTTTCTGCGCAAGATTCTGTTTATGCTTGGAGTTTTGGCGATGCCAGCACCAGCACGCAAGCCACACCTACCAATCAATACGCTCAAGCAGGTAATTTCACCGTAACCTTACGCATTTATAAAAAAGGAGGTACATTTTGTGATGCAACCCCAGTAGTTGTTAAAGTGCTTCCCAAACCTGTTGCAGCGTTCCAATTATTAGGCAACGATACCCAATGTTTTAACAGCAATAAATTTATAATTAACGATTTATCTGGCCCAGGAACAAGTAATGCACCTTTGCGCAGGCGTATTTTTGTGTATGGCGATGGTGCTTTTTTGCAACAAAATCCGCCATTTTCAAACCCACTTGTACATAGCTACACCAACAATGCAGGCGGTACTTACCCCGTTGTGTTAGAGGTTGAAGACACCAACGGCTGCTTAAACCAAGTGGTTGATACTTTTGTGGTAACTAAAGAATTAACTGCGCAGTTTTTATTTATTGAAGAAGTAAAATGTGGCCAATCTTTCGTCCGTTTTGTAAACAATACAGAGGGCGTTTTAGATGGCTTAACCGTTAAATGGGATTTTGGTGATGGCAACAGTACCACACACGATTCAACAGTTGCATCTTTTGGTTATACCTACCATGGCGACACTTTATTTTGGCCAACGCTTTATGTAAAAGACAAATCGGGTTGCTCAGATACGCTTTTAAGTCCGTTGCCAGTTCATACTTTTATTCCCGATTCAACCATAATTATTTCAACCATTGATAAGCGCTGTTTTTCGGGTAACATATTTTCGTTTACCAATAAAACAAAACTCGACAATGGAAACGCCTACTACTGGGAGTTAAAAAAGCCAGAAATATTTTACCAGCGTGATAGCTTACAAAAAACCATTAACAGCGCATCTTTTCCTACTTGTGGTGTGTATGATATAAAGCTATATTTTTCGCACATGGGGTGTAGGTTTGAAACCGATACGCAAGTGGTAGTTTATGGCCCCGAAGCCAAAATTACTGGCAACGGACAAGTGCCTTTAAATTGGGTACAATGCGGTAGCCACGATACAGTAAAGTTTAGGCTTGATGATGTAAATTGTTATTATCAAAATAACAACGTAAGGTTTTTTTGGGATTTTGCTGATCCGTATGCGCCAGCATGTACCACCGATACTAAAAACAATATAAATGTAGGCATAAATTGCAGGTACAGTGTTGATTCTATTTTAGTAAACCACAGATATAGCCAGCCCAACCAATTTTGCTACCAAGTAAAAATGTGGGCCGAAGATACCGATAGACATTGTGCCGATACGGGTTATGTGCGTTTGCGTTTAAGTTACCCCAAAGTTGGTAGAGATAGTACAGTTTTCCCGCCAAGAGCAAGAGCTTATGCTACATCGCGCAGTTGTTCGCAAATTCCAGTAGTTATAAATTGGGCTGATATTGAACCCTCGTGTGGGGCCGAAAAAGTATGGATTAAAGTAGATTCTACATGCCCCGATAACCGTTGGATGGAAGTAGACTCTTTGGGAATTAGGAGTACGTATGAAGTACAAGAAGGTGATTACTGCTCAAGCGATACCTTGCTTACTTTTGGTATTGTAGCACGTAATGGCCGCGATGCTTTGGGTAATTATTGTTACGATACCGCTTATTACCGCTACATACGCAAAAAACCACCAACAGGTATGGTTATTTTTGCTGTTTTAGATGATGCCGATTTATGCGTGCCACACAAAGTAAAAGTATACACACCCGATAGCATACGTAAAGATTTAGCGGCCTTAATTTATAACTTTGGCGATAATACCCCAGATACTATAGTAAATTTTGGCATAAACGACACCATTGTTCCTAAGGTTTACCATAACTACTACAAAAGCGGATCGTTTAGAATAAGCTTAAAGTTTATCTCACGCGATAATTGTACAGCCGAAGATGATGTATTTATTAAAATTGGCAATTTAGCCTCATTAAAAATACAAACACCTTTAGTATGTAATAATGCATTTGCACAATTTCAGGCACGCATACGTTATCAAAACGATACTTTTTTGCGTTACTGGAGCGATACCAGTAGGTTTTTAGCAGGCAAAGAAGAGTTGTATTGGAATTTTGGCGATAACTCAACTTGGTATCAGGGGTACGAAAGCATGCAGCATAAATACACCCAACCGGGCAATTACAAAGTTAAATTGGCTTTTAAAGATAGTTTGGGTTTATTTTGTTTTGACACCTTGGAGAGCCCGGCATTTAACGTTTTGGTAAGTGCTGTAAAATCTGTTGCAACTTCATCGGCCGATACGTTTTATTGCGCTCCATCTATTGTAACATTTACCGATAGCTCTTATGCTTTATATGGCAATTCTATACCCGATTACAATTTAATTACCACCCGCTTTTGGCAGTTTGATGCAGGTAAAGGAACCAGTACTTTAAAACAGCCGGGTATTTTTTATCAAGAAAATGGCGTGTTTAAAGCTACGCTATATGCCGAATCTGTGTATGGTTGCAGCGATACCGTAACCAAGCAAATTGTAGTACTTGGACCAACACCAAAATTTGTAATTACTAACGATACCTTTGGTTGTGTGCCTTACACGGTTAAGTTGCGCAATACCACTGGCCAACAACTTAAAAATTGGATTTGGTATTTTAACGACCCAGCAGGTACTTTATTTTCAACAGCAAAAGATACTGATGTAACCTTTACTTATAATACTCCGGGCACTTATCGCATTGATTTATTAGGCGAAGACCGCATTTATAATCCAACAACGGGTTCGTTTAAAACTTGCTCACAAACGTTTCCGTATTTAGAAAACGCCAACAGTTTTCATATACGCCAAGTTACTGCTTTACCTTACGATACCTTACGCATTAACATACCCGATACGGTTTGTGTGGATGTACCTTTTGTGGCTAAGTCTTCAGGCACCAATCAAATAAATAATGTACGGTGGAGTTGGGGTGATACCAGTGCACAACAAACGCAATTATATGGTGTAAACACATCGCACCAATACGATAGCACAGGAGCTTATTTAATAAAATTGGATCCTGTTTTAACTGCCAATTGGCAATGTGTTTTACCTACTCAAAAAAGTGTGTATGCGCAAAGCCCTAAGGCCGATTTTAATGTAGTAATAAAAAATTACCCTGAGATACAATTCCCTAATTTATCAACCCAAGCTAAACGTTTTTGGTGGAGTTTTGGTGATCCTTCATCAACCCAAAATAACAGCACTGATGTTACAGGAAAACACACCTACACCGCTACCGATAGTATTTTTACCGTATGCCTGAGTGCTTTTGATGAACGCGATTGTATGGATTCGGTATGTAAAGTTATATCGGTGCGTGCACATGTAAAAATACCTAATGTGTTTACACCCGATAATAATGATGGTGCTAACGATGCTTTTGATATTGATATTGAAGGCTACGAGAAGTATGAGTTATACATTTACAACCGTTGGGGAACGATGGTGTACGAGCGTAAAAAAGACGGCATTAATAACGATGGTATAAACTGGAATGGTAAAGATAAAAATACAGGAGCACCTTGCCCCGAAGGCGTGTATTACGTTATTTTTAAATACAAACTAGTAACCGAACCTGATGACCAAGTTTACCACGGAACTGTAACGCTAATTAGGTAGTTAGTTCTTAGTTCACAGTTTTTAGTTATTAGTTGATAAGTTAATGGTTAATTTGGTAGGATGTGTTCTTCTCGATACGCTCCACTTTGTTACGCACAAGAGACGCTTCGGTCTTTGCTAAGAGCTCGAAGTGACTTGGTTTCCTGCTTCTAACTTCCAGCCTCCAGCTTCTAACTTCCAACCTCCAACTTCCAACCTCCAATCAGCATATTTCATTGCTAACGCCATGCTTTTTATGAGAGCCATCGCAGGTTGGCATTTTTTGCGAAAAACCACAAACACAATCGTGTATGCCTTTGCCGTTTAAAATGCGAGGCATGTATTTTTTTATTCGTGCTAAACGCGTTGAACTTTGTTTTGATGATGAAAAATGCATGTTGTAAGCACGCTTACGGCCGGGTGTCAACGCTTCGAAAGCGGTTTTAAATTTGGCATCTTGATTCATTACTTCAATTAACTCTTCGGCCCAAACAATCTCATCTGTTTTAATGGGAGTTATTTTTATTCCCGCCTTTTCAATTTCCATGGCTTCAAAAATGTAAGCCCTAATGGTATCTTGTTTGGCCACAATTTGGCTTAAAGCCGTAAACCTTATTTGCCTTGCTGCTTGGGTGTTTTCGCCCGGTTTAACTAAAATATCTTCGGTATCATTAATCAAAGCACCATTAAAAAAGCCAATGCCAATGTAGTTTTTAAACGCTTGTATGGCAAACAAGTTAGTATCATTAAACATGTAAAACGGAATACGCCATTTGTACACTTCGGTTAATCCGCATGATAAAAGTAACTCGCGAAGTTTAACCATTTCGGGTTGCCATTGGGTAGCATTAGCTATGTAATTATCAACGTCTGGATTAGTCATGCTGCATTAATTTACTACAAGCATACAACAACAGTTAGTAAAGTTCAAGTAAATAAAAGAATGATTTGATGGCTATGTTTTGTGTTGAAGTTTATTGGGGGATAACGGTTTGCGGCTTGGCGAAGGTGGCGATTTTCACCACAAAGTTTTATGCGAAGAACCGCACTTCAATTATACAAAAAATTGTCATACGAAGCACTGAACCGCCACTTTTGCCAAACCGCTGTTATAAGCTGGCCTTCTGTCTGTCGAGGTTGTAAAGTCATTGTCCGCTGTGAGTTTCGCTGTCATTGTCGAGTTGCGAATGGGCCTGTTTGTGTCGGCTGTGAGTAGCGGTTTTAAAAATTTTAGAAGGGAAGGAAATTTTAAAAAATAATTTTTCTTTGGGTGATAAAGGTGTAAGCTCTTTTGCAATTTTTGATCTGTGCGTTGGCTTGTGCGAATTGCAAATGTGCTTACACCTGTGCGATGACTAATTTCTTTTGCTAATTTTTTCTTTCGCTGTGTCAACTAAATAATAGACCATCGGCACTAAAAACACTGTCAAAATTAAAGATGATAGAAGTCCGCCAATGATTACCCAAGCCAAACCGTTTTTCCATTCTGCTGCTGTTCCTGTTGCCATTGCAATGGGAAGCATACCAACAACCATTGAAAGAGTTGTCATTAGGATTGGTCGCATACGACCTTTTCCTGCAATGATTAAGGCTTCTTTAAAATGTTTACCTTCTGCTTTTAATTGATTAGTAAAATCCACAATTAGAATAGCGTTTTTTACCACTAAGCCCATTAGCATAATTAAACCGAGTAAGGCGAATAAACTCAAATTACTTAATGACAAATTCAAAGCGAAAAACGCACCAATTGCTGCAACTGGTATAGAAAACAATACCACAAATGGATAAACAAAGCTGTCATACAGTGCTACCATAATCAAGTAAATCAGCAAAAATGAAATGAGTAAAACGGAACCCAATGCTCCAAAACTATCATTCTGTCTTTTGATGTCGCTACCCCAAGTCATTTGTATTCCGTTTGGCAACGGATTTTCTTTGAGATAAGCTACTACATCGTCTGCCACAGTTCCTGATGGTCTGCCTAATGCGTCAGAAGTAAGTGTAACTGCTGGTTGTCGGTCTTTCCTTTCTAATAAGGAAGGGGAATTGTCTTGCTCAACAGTTGCAAATTGTGAAACTTCAACTGGTATCCCCATTGGGTTAATGATAGAAAGTTGTTGAACATCTTCAAAATTTTGTCGGCTAAATTCATCTAACCAAATTCGCACAGGATATTCTGTTCCATTTTCGGTTAGTGTGGCATCGTCATTTCCTGTAAACGCTGTTCTTAGGTTCAATCCAACATAAGCGCTTGTTAAACCTAACCGTTGCATTTTATCTTTGTCAGGAATTATTTTGTATTCAGGGCTTCCTGTTTCAACCGATAAGCGAACATTATCCGCACCGGGCATTTTTTCAATAATCGCTTTTAATTCGTTTCCGTTTTTCATCACTTGATTTAAGTTGCTGCCACTTAACGTAATTTCAATAGGTGCCGAACGAGGTATTAAACCCAATGCTGCCATTGAATAATTTATACTCGGAAATTTGGACTTCAGGTCTTCCCGAAGATTTTTCATGAATGTTTCGGTATGTAAATTATTCAACTCCTTTTTAGATTTTAATTGAATGGTAAATTCTGTTTTGTTTGCAGAACCAACACCTAAACTCCCAATGCCTGTGCTTGGTCCGCCAATGTTGCTGAACACTGTTGCCACTTCGGGTTGTTGAATAATGTAGGTTTCAATTTGTTGAGCAATGAGGTTGTTCTGCTGAATGGAAGTAGATTTGTCAAATTCCAATGCCAATCTGAATTTCCCTTGGTCGCCTGTTGAAATTAGTTCTTTACCAATAATTCCTTGTTTCATAATGCCTACAGTCATTACAAAGAGCAACAAAACAATTCCTGTGAAAATTAATTTATGGCTCAAAACCCATTCTAATTGTCTGCCATACCAATTGGTAAAATTTTCTAACTGATGCTCAAACCAAAGCAAGAAACGATTGAAAAAATTAGTTGGTTGTAAATCTTCTTTCTTTCCAATGCGTGAAGCTAACCAAGGAGTGAGTGTAAAACCAACTAATAAACTGGTGAGTGTTGAAGTTACTACAACTACCGAAAACTGTTTGAGCATATCGGCAACAAATACTTGTAAAAACAGAATTGGTAAAAATACCACTACGTCAACTAATGTAATTGACAATGCCGCAAAGCCAATTTCCATACGACCATCCATTGCAGCAGTTCGTTTATCTTTTCCTCTGTCTAAATGTTTTTGAATATTTTCTAATACTACCACAGCATCATCCACCAAAATGCCAATGATTAAAGACATTGCGAGTAAGGTCATTAGGTTTAGCGTGTAGCCTAAAAGCCACATTACTGCAAACGCTGTTACTAAAGAAGTCGGAATGGCCACTATTACAATCAATGAGTTTCTGAAACTTCTTAGGAATAATAGCATCACCAGCGAAACCAATATCACCGCTAAAATTAAATCAAAAACAACGGAATTAACTGCGGCAATCGTATTGTCTGTGCTATCGTCTGCAATAATAAATTTGACATCTGAATTCGTATTTTGTTGCTCAATGGACTGAAATTTTTCACGAACTAATTTTGAAACATCGACAGCATTAGCATCTCCTTGTTTTTTCAGCATTAAACCAATACCGTTTTTGCCATTGTAACGACTTATGGAGGTTGTTTCTTTTATACCATCAATAACATCTGCGACATCTTTCACATAAACCGGACTTCCTAAAACAGGCATCGCCACCTGAACATTTTTAATATCCTTTAATGATGTAAATTTTCCCGTTAAACGAACCGAGTTGTTTTCTTTTTCGGTTTGCACTTTTCCGGCAGGTAAGTCTAAACCCGAACGATTAATTGCTTCAACAA
>CAZJHS010000040.1:0-23090 GCA_964545895.1 uncultured Chitinophaga sp.
TATACAGTAACCCAACATGCCGATGTAAGCAGCGGCAAAATAGTAATAGAATAATTCAAATACCTTACCGCTGTTTACTCTCCTACACAACGCTTGTGTGTTGTTTATAACTAGCTATCCTTTTGTAATTGGGGTTAAATAACTTGCGTGCTTTAACAATACAACACATGCGCGTACATTTTATTTCTATTGGCGGTGCAGTAATGCACAACTTAGCTTTAGCCTTACATCATAAAGGATTTAACGTTACTGGTAGCGATGATGAAATTTATGAACCAGCAAAAAGCAGGTTGGCCAAAGCCGGTATTTTACCTACGCAAATTGGTTGGAACACCCAAAACATTACGCCCGATATAGATGCTATTGTATTAGGCATGCATGCACGCAAAGACAATCCAGAGTTAATAAAAGCGCAAGAATTGGGCTTAAAAATATACTCGTTTCCTGAGTATATGTACGAACAAACCAAAGATAAAAAACGCATTGTTATTGGTGGTAGTCATGGTAAAACAAGTACTACAGCCATGATTTTGTTTGTGCTAAAATACTATAACATTGATTTTGATTATTTAGTAGGCAGCATCATTGATGGTTTTGATACCATGGTAGGCATTAGCCCTACCAGTAAATTAGCCGTTTTTGAAGGCGATGAGTATTTAAACTCAGCACTTGACCCACGACCAAAATTTCATTTTTACCACACTGAAGTTGGTATAATTACCGGCATAGCTTGGGATCACATTAATGTATTTCCAACATACGAAAACTATGTTGAGCAGTTTGAAATTTTCATCAAAGGATTGCCTGAACATGGTGCGCTAATTTATTGTGCCGATGATAGCGAAGTAAAACGCGTAAGCGAGCAAACACCATGCGCAGCAAGGCTTATACCCTACACCACTCCGCAAAACAAAGTGGTTAACGGGGTAACTTATGTAATCATTAACGGACAAGAAATTCCGTTAAAAGTATTTGGCAACCACAACTTACAAAATATGATGGCCGCTAAATATGCTTGCATAGAAGCGGGTTTAACTGAAACACAGTTTTATGAAGCCATACAACATTTTAAAGGCACAGCCAAACGCTTAGAAACCATTAAAGAAACCGACACTTCTATTATTTACCGTGATTTTGCGCACGCACCAAGCAAGTTAAAAGCAACAGTAAATGCGGTAAAAAACTTATACCCCGAGCGTAAATTAATTGCAGCTTACGAGTTGCATACGTTTAGTAGTTTAAACAAAGCTTTTTTACCTCATTACAACCAATGCATGCACGAGGCCGATGTTTGTGCAGTGTTATTTAGCAAGCACGCTTTAGAAATGAAAAAAATGCCCATGCTTGATGAGGCTGAAGTTGCAGCAGGATTTGGCGGAAACGTAAAGGTATTTACAGAAAAAAACGAGTTGCGTAAATTTATTGAAAGCCACTACACTGGTAACGAAAATTTACTGCTAATGAGTAGCGGTACTTTTGATGGAATGGATTTGGGATTTTAATTAATAAGCGTACTTACAACATCAATTACAACTCATGACTAAAACACTGCTATGTATACTTGGCCCAACGGCTGTTGGTAAAACAGCCACGGCTATTCACTTGGCTAAAGCCTTGGGTACCGAAATTATTTCGGCCGATAGCAGACAGTTTTTTAAAGAGATTAGTATTGGTACAGCAAAACCAACCGAAGATGAATTAGCTCAAGTTCCTCATCATTTTATTGGTCATTTATCTATAACACAGCCCTACTCTGCCGGAGATTTTGAACGAGATGCCTTAGCTAAATTAGATCAATTATTTACCCAACATGATGTGGTGGTTGCAGTAGGTGGAAGTGGCTTATACGTGAAAGCACTTATTGATGGTTTGGATGATATGCCCAAAGCTAACGAACCTTTGCGTGCCGAGTTAAATGCCTTATATGCCCAACAAGGAATTGAACCATTACAAAATCAACTTAAAAATTTAAGCCCTGATTTATACAATCAAACCGAAGTGCAAAACCCACAACGTGTAATGCGCGCCATTGAAATTGGCTTGGCCATGCAACAAGGATTTGTGCCCAACAAAAAGAAGCATCAACGCAATTTTAACACCATAAAAGTAGTGATTGATTTACCGCGCGAGTTGTTATACGAACGCATAAATAAACGCGTGGATATAATGATGCAACAAGGTTTGTTGGATGAAGCCAAACGCATGCTTGCGCACAAAAATGAATATGCCCTACAAACAGTAGGCTACACCGAGTTGTTTGAATATTTAGATAACAAACATGACCTGCCCAAAGCTATTGAGTTAATTAAACAACATACCCGCAATTATGCCAAACGCCAACTTACTTGGTTTAAAAAAGAAGCACCCGATAATTGGATTGAACCCGATAATTGGTTAAGCATTTTAAATTTAATAAAGGCATGATGCAGCTTATACCTAAAAGTGCGCAAACTACTTCCAACTGGAGTGGTGGCACCACTACTCAACTATTTATTTACCCACCAGAAGCCAGTTATGCTGCGCGTAATTTTTTGTTTAGAATTAGCACTGCAACGGTTGAAACAGAAACATCAACCTTCACCGATTTAACAGGCTTTAATCGCATTCTGTTGTTGTTAAATGGGCAATTAATTATAACGCATAACAACAGCCAAACTGTTGCCTTAAAGGCATATCAACCACATAGTTTTGATGGTGGATGGCACACCACAGCGGTAGGTAAAGTAACTGATTTTAATGTAATCAGTAATCCCAACATACAAGCTCAAGTAACCGTTATCGAACTTGATGCTAATCAATCAACCCAATTAAATACAACAGCCAATTGGGTGTGCTTATATGTAACAAAAGGTGCTATAAAAGTGCAGCAGTACAACGAGGAAATTACAATAAACGAAAATGATTTTTTGATCATACCTTCAGCCAATGAAACTGAAGTGTTGGCTTTACTAAACAGCCTAGCAGTAGCAAGTTTTATATACTTACATTAATTACCTCATCGGCAAAATCGTATTCAAAAGTTTGGTTTGATGCGATAATAATCAACCTGTCTTTTTTTAGTTTTTGCACCATAGTACGGTACCATTCGGTGCCTCTCGCATCAAGGTTTGTGGTTGGTTCATCAAAAAACAAAACGGGCGTATTGGCATAAAAAGCTTGTGCCAGTTTAAGGCGCTGTTTCATTCCACTGCTAAAATGTTTTATTTTTTTATCGCGGCTTTCGGTAAGCCAAATATCATCCATAATTTGCTCAAGCGTAACACCATTTGCCAGAGGTTTAAAGTTAAAATGAAACTGCAATTGTTCCTGTAACGTAAACTCTTCGGGTAAATCAATGTAAGGAGCCACAAACGAAGCGTGATTAAATAATTGGGCTGCTTCTATGGTTTGGTTTGATGAAGTTGAGGTGGCTAATATTTTACCCTTAGTTGGGGTTTGATAGCCATAAATAATTTGCAGTAAAGTTGATTTTCCGCTACCGTTGTTACCTGTTAATGCATAGGTTTTACCATGCTGCAATAAAGCAGAAACGTTTTGAAAAAGCCACTGCTTTCCAAAACGTTTCGCTACTTGTTGTAACTCCAGTTGTAGGGTTAACATTATCCTTTACGTTGCTGGAAACCCTTAATAACTCCGCGGCCCGACTCGTTTACGAATCCCAAAATCTCATCGCGCTCAGGCGAAGGAGACATTTGAGCTTCAACCAATTTAAGACCTTTACTAATATTGCTGTTGTGTACAAAAAGTACACGGTATAAATCTTGTATTTCGGTAATTTTTTCGTTGCTAAATCCACTTCTGCGCAACCCTACCGAGTTAATTCCTTCGTACGATAGCGGATAACGACCAGCCTTTACAAACGGAGGCACATCTTTCATTACCATACTTCCACCTTCAATCATAACATGGCGGCCAATATGTACAAATTGATGAATTGCTGATAAGCCACCAATGCGCGCATTATCATCGATAGTTACGTGGCCTGCCACTTGTACCCCATTGGCAATAATTACATTACTGCCCACCATACAATCGTGGGCTAAGTGTACGTATGCCATTAATAAGCAATTGCTGCCTACTTGGGTTTTCATTTTATCAACGGTACCACGGTTAATGGTTACAGCCTCTCTAATGGTGGTATTATCACCAATAATTACCTCTGTTTCTTCGCCATTAAATTTTAAATCTTGAGGTACGGCACCTAATACCGCACCCGGAAATATTTTGCAGTTTTTACCAATAGTTGTATTGGGAAAAATGGTAACGTTAGAACCAATCCAAGTGCCCTCGCCAATGGTTACATTTTTATGTATTACCGAGAATGGCTCCACTACTACATTTGCAGCAAGTTTAGCCTGTGGATCGATGTATGCTAAAGTTTGAATCATTGTTGTGTTGTTTATGCCCTTTTTGTAATTATTTTTTTGCCACTTGAGCCATTAACTCAGCTTCGCAAACTAATTTATCTCCTACAAATGCTTGTGCTTTCATTACACAAACACCTCTACGGATTGGGGCAATCATATCAAGTCTAAAAATTAAGGTATCGCCTGGCAATACTTTTTCTTTAAACTTGGCATTATCAATTTTCATAAAATAGGTGTTGTAATTTTCAGGGTCTTCAACCTGCGATAAAATCATTACACCACCAGCTTGTGCCATAGCTTCAATAATTAAAACACCTGGCATTACTGGGTTATTAGGGAAATGTCCTGGAAAAAACGGCTCGTTAATAGTTACGTTTTTAACTGCCACAATGTGGCTTTTACCCATATCAATTACCTTGTCAACCAACAAAAACGGATATTTATGTGGCAAGAAACGGCTAATGTCGTTTATGTTATAAATAGGTTCTTTATTGGGGTTGTATTTAGGAATATTGTTGTTTGAGCGTGTTTTTTTAATTAACGCTTTAATGCGTTTACCAAACTCAACATTGGCAGCGTGGCCTGGACGAGCAGCCATAATTTGCGCTTTAATTGGTGTACCAATTAAGGCCAAATCGCCAATTAAATCTAATAACTTGTGGCGTGCTGGTTCGTTATGGAAACGCAACTCCACGTTGTTTAAAATACCTTCTTTACGCACTTCTACTTTTGGCTTATTAAACAATTTAGCCAAGTGTTCCATCTCTTCATCTTCTATCACACGGTCAACAATTACAATGGCATTGTTTAAATCGCCACCTTGTATTAAACCATGTTTAAGTAACATTTCAAGCTCGTGTAAAAAGCAAAAAGTACGGCAACTAGCAATATCTGTTTCAAACTCTTTTAAGCTTGTAACCGATGCATGTTGGCTACCCAAAACTGGCGAGTTATAATCAACCATAACAGTTAAACGGTAATCGTCTAAAGGCATAGCAATCATTTCTACACTGCGGTCGCCCTCATTGTAATAAACGTTATGCGGTACGGTAAAATACTCACGTTCGGTATCCAACTCTTGTATGCCAGCATCTTTAAGTGCTTTAATAAAATAGCGCGATGAACCATCCATAATTGGTGTTTCAGTTGCATCAATTTGTACCAAGCAATTATCAATTTCTAAACCAGCTAACGAAGCCATAACGTGTTCAACTGTTGCAATACGTGCACCATGTTGCTCAATAGTAGTGCCGCGTGAGGTATCTACCACATTGTCTACATCGGCATCCACAATAGGTTGGCCGGGTAAATCAATACGCTGAAATTTAATCCCATGATTATCTACAGCCGGTAAAAAAGTAAGCGTTACGTTTTGACCCGTATGCAAACCTACCCCGCTAATACTTACAGCTTTTTTTATAGTTGTTTGTTTCACTATTACAATGTTTTATTTTTTCTCTTTCAATAATTTTTCTAACTCTTGAACTCGTTTTTCAAGTTCGGGTAAATTGCGATATACAACCTGTGCTTTGAAGGCTTGGCGTAACTCCGTAATTGGGCTACCAAACCAACGTGCATTAGGTTGTTCAATACTACCCATAATACCACTTTGTGCACCAATTTGGCTGCCATCAGCAATTGTAATGTGCCCGGCAAAACCAACTTGGCCGCCTATTACGCAATACTTACCAATTTTAGTACTTCCTGAAATACCCGATTGCGATGCAATAACGGTATGTTCATCAATTTCTACGTTATGTGCTACTTGTACTAGGTTATCAAGTTTTACGCCTTTGCGTATTACAGTACTTCCCATTGTAGCTCTATCAATACTGCAGTTTGATCCAATTTCTACATCAGACTCAATAACTACGTTACCTATTTGAGGTATTTTTTTGTAGCTCTTATCTGGTAATGGTGCAAAGCCAAAGCCATCGCTACCAATTACAGTACCAGCATGTATAGTGCAATTATCGCCAATGCTACACAAATGATAAATTTTAACACCAGGATGCAAGGTTACATTGTTGCCAATTTTTACACCAGCTCCAATAAAAACCTGAGGGTGTATTTGGCAATTAGCACCCACTAAGGCTTCTTGCCCTATATAAGTTAATGCACCCACAAAAGTGGTGGTATCAACCTTTGCACTACTTTCAACAACAGCTGTTTTATCAATACCAGCGGCACCTTTGCCCACATTAGCAAACTGCTCTAATAAAAAGGTAAAGGCTTGATAAGCATCATCAACCTTAATAAGTGTTGCAGTAACGGGTGCAGTTGGGCTAAAAGTACGGTTAACTAACACCGCTGTACTTTTAGTGGTATAAATTTGGGGTTCGTATTTAGGATTGGCCAAAAACGAAAGCGCTCCTGACTGACCTTCTTCTATTTTAGCCACGGTATGCAGTAGTGCATTTTCATCACCAACTACCTCACCATTAAGCATTTTGCTTAAATCCTTAACTGATACTTGCATTAATTATATTTTACAAATCGGGTTAGCGTGGCAATTTATATATTTTTCGGGTAACATAAAAAGTATTTGGTTACGGGTTTAGCCAGTGCCGAAATATTGTACTGATCAGAAGCTGTAGTAATATCGGCAGTAGTACCATTTTTGTACAGTACTTTTATATTAAACCCTTCAGGACTGTAAGCTTTGTTGCTCACACTATCTGTAAACACGTACAATTCGGCCTCTTGCAGGCTAATACCCTTTTGTTGGGCCACCTTTTGGCGCAAATCGGCCACTTGTTGGGCCGCAAAAGGCTCGCTGCTTAATTCTATTTTAGGCAAAACACGGTCGCGCAATTGCGTGCATAAATCACTTAATACCTTGTCTTCGTGCTCACTCCATACCTTTATTGATAAAAACACATCGCTATCATCCAAGCGGCTGTAGCGCATCAGTACCTCGGGGTTGTTTAACAATTGCTCGGCACCAGGGCGTTGGTATAAAAAATATTTAAAGTTGGGTGAGGCAAACAACTCCACGCCTTGTTGGGCCAAATCAGAAGCACGTTGTAAGGCTTTAACCAATAAGGTTTCGGCCGCCACCACCGTTTTATGTAAATATACTTGCCAATACATAAGCCTGCGGGCAATTAAAAACTTTTCAATGCTGTAAATACCCTTTTCTTCAATCACCAATTCATCATGGTACACATTAAGCATATTAATAATCCTATCGTGCCCAATAACACCTTCTTGCACACCAGTGTAAAAACTGTCTCTACGCAGGTAATCAAGCCTATCCATATCTAACTGGCTGCTTACCAATTGGTGCAAAAACTTTTTGTGGTATTGATTCTGAAAAATTTGGATACACATACCCAACTTACCTCCTATTTGCTCGTTCAGCATCATCATAAATGCTACCGAAAGTTGCTCGTGATGCACATCTTTTATCAACAACTCTTCTAAAGTGTGGCTAAATGGGCCATGACCAATATCGTGCAATAATACGGCAGCACACACCGCATCCTTCTCTTGGTCGGTAATTTCAATACCTTTTGCACGCAGCACATCAACCGCTTGGGCAGTTAAACTCATGGCACCAATTACATGCTGAAAACGGGTATGTAAGGCTCCCGGATAAACTAAATTAGATAAGCCCAACTGTTTTATTCTTCGTAAACGCTGAAAAACAGGCTGTTCAATTAAATCGTAAATAAGTTCCGAGGTTATATTTACAAACCCATACACAGGGTCGTTAATAATTTTCTTTTTGTTTGAATTCGTTTGCACAATATTTGTTTAGTTATTCGTTTGATAAATTACTAACTCCGCAAAAATATATTTAATATGAACAATACCCATATACTTTGGGCCGATGATGAAATAGAATTACTTAAGCCTCACATTATTTTTTTAACAAACAAAGGATACACCGTAGATAAAGTAACCAGTGGTGTTGATGCAATTGAGGCTTGTAAAACCAAACATTACGACTTAGTTTTTTTAGATGAGAATATGCCTGGCATTAGCGGCCTTGAAGCCCTTGCCGTAATTAAATCTATTTTACCCGATGTGCCAGTGGTTATGATTACCAAAAGCGAAGAAGAGCACATTATGGAAGATGCCATTGGTAGTAAAATTGCCGATTACCTTATAAAGCCGGTAAACTCAAACCAAATTTTACTTTCAATTAAACGTTTGTTGGATAACAAGCGCTTGGTTAGCGAAAAAACGGCTCAAACCTACCAACAAGAGTTTAGGCAAATTGGTATGGATTTAAATGATGTGAGCGATTTTAATGCTTGGGTAAATTTATACCGCAAATTGGTGTATTGGGAACTGGAATTAGCTGCCAGCAACGACACTGGCATGGACGAAATTTTGTTGATGCAAAAAACAGAAGCCAACCGCGAGTGGACTAAATTTATAAAGAAAAACTTTATAAACTTTTTGCGCAAACCAGATGAGCACACGCCCATAATGAGCCAAAATGTAATAAAGAAAAAAGTATTACCCGAGTTACAAACGGCCGATGCTCCCGTATTTTTAATTATGCTTGATAATTTCCGTTTCGACCAATGGAAAGTAATACAAAGTCAATTAAACGAACACTTCAGACTTTTAACAGACGATACCTACTTAACCATTTTACCTACCACCACGCACTATGCACGCAACGCTTTTTTTAGTGGAATGATGCCAAGCGAAATTGCCAAACTATACCCTAACCTTTGGGTTGATGAAGAAGAAAACGAAGGCAAAAACCTGCACGAAGAAGAGCTGCTGGGCACACAACTAAACCGCTTGGGTTATAAAGATAAATTTAGTTACACCAAAATTACCAACTATGATAATGGCAAGCGCTTAGTTGATGATATACCCAATATGTTTAACAACAAGTTTAATGTAATTGTATACAATTTTGTGGATATGCTAAGCCATGCGCGTACCGAAATGAACGTAATGAAAGAGTTGGCCGAAGACGAAGCAGCATACCGTAGCATTACAGCCAGTTGGTTTGAGCACTCGCCTTTGTTTGATGCATTAAAACGCTTAGCGGGTAAAAAAGCTAAAATTATTATAACCACCGACCACGGTAGCATAAGGGTAAAAAATGCCGTAAAAATTGTGGGCGACAGAAGTACAAGCACCAACCTGCGTTACAAGCAAGGCAAAAACTTAAACTATAACGATAACGAGTTATTTACCATAAAAGATCCGGCCGAGGCTTATTTACCTAAACCCAATGTAAGCAGCAGATATGTTTTTGCCTGCGGTACCGATTTTATGGCATACCCCAACAACTTTAATTACCATGTTAACTTGTACAACAACTCATTTCAGCATGGAGGCATAAGTATGGAAGAAATGATTGTACCTTTTGTAGTGCTTGAAACCAAAGTTTAAGTACTTGTAGCTGAGTAAAAACACCACGTTTAACAGTAACTTAACAAAAAATAAGTGCCTCATAAAAAGGGGTAAAGCAAAAAAAGTGAAAAATATTTAGCACCATATTTGCGGAATTCAAAAGGCTGCCTATCTTTGCACCCGCTTAACCGCTACAACGGGGCAGCAAAAAAACAGAAACATTTCCTAGTTTCATAAATCAAAAGGAATCGATTTCGTAGCTCAGCTGGTAGAGCATTACACTTTTAATGTAGGGGTCCTGGGTTCGAATCCCAGCGAAATCACAGAGAAAAATTTAAAAACATTTAAATCCTTCAAATCCAACGATTTGAAGGTTTTTTGCTTTTAGTTAGTTTCACTTTTTTTCGCTTTGGACCATTATTTGTTTCACCTTTTGTTTCACCATAACAAAATTGTGTTTCACCTATGTATAAACCCAAAGCAAACCTGAGTTTTACTCTTAAAACTCCAGCTATTAAGATTCCAACTGAATCCTACCCCATTTATCTACTTATTACCGTTAATCGGAAAATAGCCCGAATCTCAACTGGTGAGAAGATTGTATTTAAAGACTGGGATAGTGAAAACGGTAGAAGTTTAAACGATCATAATCTAAATAATAAGCTAAATGCCATTATATCAAATGCCAGATATAAGGAAATGTCTTTTAATGACGAAGGAAAAGACTTTACTGCATTTGATTTGGCTGAACTTATAAAGGGTAAAAAAACGGCTGCCACTTATCTAATACCCTACTTTGACGATTACATTCAAAACATCAAGGCCCGAAATGAATTAAATCCTAAAAGTATATCAAGGTATGAGTTTACTTTAAAACGGTTTAAAGCATTCTTAGAATTAAAATACAAGCTCAAGGATATAAAAATTAAAGATGTTACTATTCGGGTAATTGATGACTTTGATACCTACTTAATCAGCGTGCCTGGTGAAAACAACAAGGTTATTTCTAGAAATACTGCAAACGGATATTTAAAGAAACTAAAAACCATACTACTAAAAGCACATGCAGAAGGTGAAATTTCAATTAATCCATTCTACACTAAAAAGCTAAAAAGCACCGAAACCACCACTGTTTACCTGACTAAAGAGGAAATAAACCTCATAAAATCATACGATTTCAAAAACAATCAACTCTTAGATAAAACAAGGGATATATTTCTGTTTTGTTGCCTAACTGGTATGCGCATAAATAGCGTTATGAAACTTACCATGAACAACATTTCTACTGAAAACAAGAAGTATTATTTAAACTTTACTCAAGATAAAATAAAAGTTAGAAACAAAATACCTATTGAAACAGATACACTCAATATCATTGAAAAGTATTCCAATTTGCCTGAACGTAAAATTCATCAAAAACTGCTACCTCACCTTGCAGAAGCTCAATTGAATAGGCTGATTAAAGAAATTGCTTCAATAACTGGAATTCAAAAACACTTACACATGCATGTGGGCAGACACACCTTTGCCGTGAGGTACTTAGAAGAAGGTGGTTCTATTGAAGCCTTAAGCAATTTACTTGGACACAAATCCCTTCGTACCACTGCTATTTACGGTAAAATAACCGAAATTAAACTTAACAAGGAAAGTCACATTTTAACTAAAATATTATAACAACATGAAAACATACGAAAATTCAGAATTAGATATTCCTTTAGATTTCAATTCACTTTTAATTCCACTTTATAAAATAATTGAAACTCTAAAGCGTCTTAACGTTGATGTATCAATTTTTTATGAATCTGTTTATTTAGCTTCAATTGATAACTTAAGATTTAAAAATGAAATTGGTGAGATATTTAGAAATGGAATTCCTAATGAATATGAAGACTTTAAAATTCACAACTCCCAAAACAGTAATTTTCTTATCAATAAGTTGAAATTAGAAAGGGCATTTGACTTAAGTTTTATTGGAATTTTCAATGAACAATTACGTACCAATAGTAGTGGTTTAAAGCAGATTGAGCCATTTGTTTTGAATCTATTAAAAAATTACGTACACCTATATAAACCTAATTTTATTGAAAATTACCAAAAGAGCTTTTTAAACACTTTGACATTTAAACAATCTACTAAGGGCCTAATTTTTTATGACCACATCAATTTTGAGAATGTTCAAAAGACAATTGAACTTTTTCAATCAATAATTTCCATGGACAAAAAAACTATAAATGATTTAGTCAAAGCAATCGCTAACATTTATGAAGATGTCAATAGATTTTATAATGCAAATTACAACAATAAACTTGCGCTTTTAATGGAATCTATTGAGTTTGACACCAAAACCACCAAACAACTTAGAGCTGATGTTGCATATATAATCTTAGATAAAGTTGGTTATGCAAACCTAAGAGGAATAAATGAATTTGAAGACGCAAAAAGCTATGGAAACTATCGCCTTAAAAAATTATCAGGAATATTAAGTCAGCAAAATAAAAATCGGCAATTATTTTTTTGAGGAAAGTACATTTTGTGATAAGGATAAAATTTGTTGAAACTAAAAACAATGAGTTTAGAATTCAACAAAAGCGAAATGCAATCACTGGTTGTGATTCCACTTCAAAAGCTCGATGAGCTAATTGACAAACAAAATGAAATTATTGGCTTATTACATAATAGCCAAGTAAACACAAAAAATCAAGAGGTTCACCCCGACTTTGTAACTGAACATGTTGCTAAAAAGATGCTTGGCAAGGGAACTACTTGGTTCTGGCAACAACGTCAATCGGGAAACTTACCCTTCTCCAAAGTTGGACGAACTATCTATTATCGTTTAACCGACATTCAATTATTGCTTAAATAACCTCCAATATGAGCAATAAAAATATTGAGCAACTTTTTTTCGAGGAAATGAAGTTGCAAAGAGAGCGCTCTCAGATAAATATGAAATTAAGAGAGATAAGGAGCGAAAAGGCAAAGATATTTACACAATACACCCTTGAGTTGAATGATACAAGTACTAACCAGGAAGGAGGTAAAAATGACTAGTCCTCATATGTTATATTCTTTTTGGAATGATACATTTCACATAATTTCAGATGAGTTTAAAAGCTTTATTGTTAGCAAAGAGAAAACAGTAAACAAGGTTGAGCGATGGCTAAATTCAGTAAATCGAGATATTGAAGAGGCTGATTATGGTAAAAACTTAGCTTACTTAGACCGATTGAACAAAGAAATTAGCATTTTAAAATCAATTGATAATCTGCTGCCTAATATCAAATTATCATACGATAGTTTTCTTGTTCACATGTCAATGTATCGTGATAGTGAAATAAGTTTGCTAAAGGATCAAAACTATGTTTTACGCTTAAAACTCAAAAGACATGGTATCAAATAGCATTCCTTCAACAAGTAACGCTGGCTTAAGCTTATTGGAGCACAATGAAGCATTAATAAAATCAAAGCTTAATCAGCATATTAGTTTCCCTAAACCAATTGTAAATTTTGGCGATGAAGGATTAATATATCCCAATACAATAAATATCATTCAAGGTAAATCGGGGGTTCACAAAAGCAGATTAGAAGGTCACATGATTTCTTCTTTGATATCGAAGAATAATGAAAGTATTGCTGGCTTTAAAAAGCTGGATCAGTATAAATACAAAGTGATAATGATTGATACTGAAAGGGCCATGAACGATTTATTACCCTACTCTGTACAAACGATTTTAGCACATGCTGGTTACATGGAAAGAACATTGCCCAGTAACTTTAAGGTAACTTCAATGGCCAATATTACCCGTTTGAATCGTTTGGCAGAACTAAAAAAATACCTCATCAAATTTCATTCAGAACTTGAAGATCGTGAACATGGAATTGTGTTTCTTGATGTTATATCTGATATGATTGACGATTTTAATAACATAACTAGCTCATTAGGATTAGTAGATTACCTTAATGAACTTATTAATAATATCAATCTAACATTCATAGCGGTTATTCACGAAAACCCAGGATTATCAGACAAGTCGAGAGGTCATTTAGGTTCTGAATTACATAACAAGAGCTCCTCAGTAATTCAAATTAGTGGTGATAAACCTAGACGTGCTTCTGTTTTTCAAGTTTCAATTTTTAAAAATAGATATGGTGCTCCTATTCCAGAACAATTTTTCACCTACGACTCAATAAAAAAGCAACTTGTTAGCGTTGATGAAAAAATTGGACAAGCGTATTTTAAAAATGATACCAAACAAAAAGCAGAACCATCTGACGTAATAAAATCACTACTTGAAAGGTATGGCAACAACATTTCGTTTAAAAAGAAAGATGCTGTTAACTTTTTGATGAAACATTTTAACTGTTCAGATAAAACAATTACTGGGCGTTTGAGTGAAATTATTCAAGCGCAATCAATTAATGGTATTTGCTTGAAGCAACAAAAAGAAGGAAGAGAGCAAACCTTGGTTATTGAAAGCCAACTTCAAATAACGGAAGAAAAGAAAGACCCCATATAGGCGATTTCTTTCTTCCATTGTTTTCCTTGGGTTTGTATCCGACAAATAACCCAATTGACTATTTACCATATTTTTTATTGCGCAATGTTGCGCAATATTGCGCAATTGCTAAGGTGCGGCTTAGCAATTTATGGTAATTATATCTTTTAAGCTGGTGGTATATCGTGGCGAAAGCTTTTCTTGTTTCATTACCCACATGCGCTTTAAATCTTGTGCTGCTAATTTTACCTTTTGCCTACCGTATGCAGCGTTTAGCGTATCCAACGTTTGCATAATTGCAGCATGTTTGGGATTGCTATTTCCAAACATAGTTAATTGTGTTTCATTTTCGGGTGTAAAGTCTAACACAATTACACCTGCTTTTTTATAATGATAACCAGGTTTAAATATACGCTCTAGCGCAATGTTGGCATATTTAGCCAACTCCATGTTTGAATTACTTGCGTATGGCAACTGCACCACTATGCTACGGGCATATTGCGGCAAATCATTTCTAAACCTGTTAGTATGCACAAATACTGATATTGCGTTACAACAACTACCCTGCTTGCGCAATTTTTCTGCGCAACTTACCGCAAATGTGGTTACACGTTCTTTTAACTCATCCAATGTGGTAAAGTTTTTATCAAACGAGCGTGTGGTGGCAATGTTTTGTTTGGGTTGAGCTTCTTCTAAATCAAGTGTGGGTATTCCATTTAGGTCTTGGTGCAAGCGCAATCCTACAATCGACATGTGTTTTTGTACCCAATCTTTATCTAATTGCGCAAACTCAAGCGCATTAGTTACGTTAATGGCGTTTAATCGTTTGGCATGTTGCCTACCTACTCCCCAAATATCCTCTACTTTAGTCCATTTTAGGGCTTTGTTGCGCTTTTCGGTATCAGTTATTGCGTACACACTTTGCGTTTGTTGCGCAAACTTTTTAGCAATTTTATTGGCAATTTTTGCCAACGATTTTGTTGGTGCAATACCCACGCTAATAGGAATACCAGTACTTTTTGTTACCCGCTTTTGCATTTCCAAACCGCAAGCTTGTAAATCAAGGTATTTAAAGCCTTCAAACTTTAAAAAGGCTTCATCTATGCTGTATATCTCCATTTCGGGCGTGTATTCGCTCAAAATATCCATTACCCGATTACTCATATCGCCATACAAGGCAAAGTTTGCCGAAAATACTTGTACTTGATGTTGGTTAAACAATGCTTCATACTCAAATGCAGGTGCGCCCATTGGCACACCAACAGCCTTGGCTTCGTTGCTGCGCGCAATTACGCAACCATCGTTGTTTGATAATACCACAACTGGTTTACCAATTAAATCAGGACGAAAAACACGCTCGCACGAAGCGTAAAAGTTATTACAATCAATAAGCGCAAACATGCTAAAAGGCTTTAATAACGTGCGTAACAATTCCCCAAATAAGCAATTCGTTTTCGGCAGTTATTTGTATGGGTTTATAATCTTTGTTTGCAGGCATAAGCCAACATTGCCCTGCATTTAGTTGTATGCGTTTTACGGTAAACTCGCCATCTATGTAACACACCGCAATTTTGCCATGTTTAGGTTCAAGGCTTTTATCAATTACCAGTAAATCGCCATCGTGTATGCCAGCCTCAATCATTGAAACACCTTTTACCCTGCCATAAAAAGTAGAGGAAGGATGCTTAACCACATGTTTGTTGAGGTCTATTTTTAAATCAATAAAATCGAGTGCAGGCGAAGGAAAGCCTGCACTAATGCCACCTTCTATAAACGGTAACTCAAGCACCGATTCAGACAGGGCGGAATAAATATCAAGGGTTATTGTATCGAATAATTTAAGCGCTGCCATATTTGCCAACAAATTTAGCAAATTAAGCAAGCATGTGTGCTAATTATTTTAGCAAATCAAGAGAATCACTTTTAGGTGATAATGCAAGTCTAATCCTATCATTACCAACCGATTTAAACAAATAAGAATAGCGCAACTTTGATTTTGTACTGCGTAACTCTACCTGTTTAGCGAGTTCAACATTACCTTTTCTTATTGGATATAGGTTTTGTTGAGATATGTAGTTGGCAACTTCCTCGAAAGTAGCCTCAAATGTATCTGTATTGATATTAATTAATGCAACTACAATTGCCTCATGTAAGCTAAGTAAATTTTTCTGACCCGGCATATTATCCTTTATTCTTTTTAAAATTTTCTGCTTGTTCAAATATTTCAACATACACTTCATCGCGTTCCACAGGAGGGTAACCATGCTCATCAAGTAACAATATCAACTCAACCTTTAATGCAGATTTGATATCGTCTCTTTTGTTCCAATCTGGAAATTTAGCCTGATTATCTACAATTAACTTTACAGCCCTAGCCAATTCAAGCATTTTATCATCAGGATAGCGGAAGTCATATTTTACACAAAGCTCTTTTAGGATATCGTAAAAAGCTTTTTCCTCAAAGTTAATACCTAACTCATCCCCTGCCGAAAACTCTCTGTGTACATCCCAAATTAAATTTGTTAATGCTTCGGCCATCTCCTCATAAACTTCACTACGCATGATATCGTTTTCATCGCGGTTGTTGTATCGCTCAACAATGGCTTGCATTTTTTTAGTAAAATCAATACCCTTCATTTTATTCACCTTGCGCATCTCACCTATAACACGAGCAAGTAGCTGTTGTAATAGCTTAATTTTAGTATTGGGGAGTTTAATTTTATCAATCTTATCTAGGTAGTCTTTATCAAATAAGTCTTGTTCGGTTTCACTTTCTTCACCAATTTTAAAAATCTCTTCTACTCCATCGCTTTGCAAGGCATCCTTAATCATTTCCTTCACTCTTGCGTTCATTTGGGCCGTATCTGGAGCATTTCCTTTGGTAAGTTTAAACACTATTGACCTGATGGCAAGGTAAAAATGGGTGTAATCTCGCTCTTGTTGCGTTAATTTTTCACTACCTACACATATATCATAAGCAGCCTTTAACCGTTTAACTAGGCCCATAAACCTGGTTTCTAATTCCTTGGTTTGTTGCACAAACTCGGCCGCTTGGTTTAGGGTACTTAATTGCTCTAATGTATTTCCTTTGAAGTACTTTGTTCCATCAAATTTATGCAACAGTTTGGCTAATAAATCTAAATGGTCGCGAACAACCGAAAGCGATTGTTCAATATCTTCAAAGTTGCCTTCATCCTCTTTGTTATATTTGGCTAATGCCAGATTCATTTGGCGCTTAATACCTATATAATCAACTACTAACCCCTTGTTTTTACCTTCAAACTTGCGGTTTACCCTCGAAATAGTTTGAATAAGGTTATGTTGCTGAATTGGCTTGTCAATATATATGCTATCCAAGAAAGGCACATCAAATCCTGTAAGCCACATATCTACTACAATGGCTATTTTAAAGTTAGATTTGGCATTTTTAAATTGTCTATCTAGCTCTTTTCTATAATCCTTGGTACCTAACAAATCATAAAGCGGTTTTGGGTCATCTTGTCCCCTGGTCATAACCATTTTTATTCGCTCAATGGGCTTTAGCTCACGCTTATCTTTCTCGCTTAATTCTACTCCAGCTTCAGCTTCTAACACTTCATTCCATTGGGGCCTAAGTGCTATTATATTTTTATAAAGTTCGTAAGCAATTTCTCTATTAGCACATACAATCATTGCTTTGCCCTTTACGGTTGCACCTTCGTAAACTCTGTTTTCATAATGGTTTACAAAGTCTGTAGCTACATCTTGTAATCGCTTCGGATCGCCTAAAATAGCATACATCTGTGCCATTTCTTGCTTGCTTTGTTCTATTTGATTTTCGTTGCTACCTTCATTAGCACAATGGGCATAGTAATCTTCAATTTCTCTTAATTTATCATTGTTTAACAATACTCTTGCTGCCCTACCTTCATAAACAATTCGAACTGTAATTTCATCTTTTACAGATTCGGTCATGGTATACGCATCTACTACTTTACCAAAAACCTCTAAAGTGGCATCAATTGGAGTACCTGTAAAGCCAACAAAAGTGGCATTTGGCAACGAATCGTGCAGATACTTGGCAAAGCCAAATGTTTTAGTTACGCCTTTATTGGTAACTTTTACTTTTTGCTCAAGATTCACTTGGCTACGGTGAGCTTCGTCAGAAATACAAATTACATTACTTCTATTGGTAAGTAGTTTGGTATCTTCTGTAAACTTGTGGATAGTAGTTAAAAACACCCCACCACTTTGTCGTCCTTGAAGTTTTTCGCGTAAATCATCTCTGCTTTCTACGCTTTCTACCAGTGTATCGCCAATAAAGTTTTTAGCATTTACAAATTGGGTCGATAACTGGTCATCTAAATCAGTTCTGTCTGTAATTAAAACAATGGTTGGGCTTTCAAAGTATTCGCTTTTCATGAGTAACCTTGCCAAGTAAAGCATGGTGTAACTTTTGCCGCAACCAGTTGCTCCAAAATAAGTTCCTCCTTTACCATTACCACTGGGACGTTGAGCTTTTTTTATATTCTCATAAAGCGCCCTTGCAGCGTAGTATTGCGGATACCTGCAAACTATTTTCTCATCTTTCTTACTGTTATCGGGTATATAAATAAAGTTACGAATAATATCGCGTAAGCGATTTTTATGAAACATGCCTTGAATTAGCGTATACATGCTATCAATTCCATCTACATCTTTAGCTAAACCAGCTACCCTGCGCCAAGCATAATAAAAATCGTATGATGCAAAAAACGAACCTGCTTTATTGTTTACACCATCGCTAATTACACAAAACGCATTGTATTTAAACAGCTCTGGTATATCTCTTTTATAACGAATGGTTAATTGTTTAAAGGCATCATGTACAGTAGCATCTTCACGTATTGCACTTTTAAACTCAAACACCACAAGTGGCAAACCGTTTATGTATAAAATACCATCGGGTATGCGTTTTTCGGTTCCTATTATTTCAAACTGGGTTACAAATTTGTATCGGTTATTATCTGGTGTTGTTTTATAATCGTTTTGCTTATCGGCCCATACGTTTAGTACTTCATCGGCTGTCGGTTCTCTATGTTTATCAAGTCCGCTGTAATCTATTAACTGAATATAAATATCCTTCAGGCTTCGGTTTTCGCGTTTTAGTATAAAGCCATCGGCCAACAAACGTAAAAACGACTTATTACTTTCATACAAATCTGTTGCAGATAGCGATTTGAGTTGCAGGATAATTGAATTCACCTCGTTTAAGGTTATATCATCGGAAGCATATTGTGCCAATAAAAACTCACGCAATTCTGACTCAAGCAAAACTTCATCAGGCTTGCGGGTTATTGTTACTCCTAACTGGTGAGGGAAACCTTCTTGCCCCAACAATTCGGTAAATGCTTTTTCTAATTGTGCTTCGGTGAACTTCATTCGTATTAAAATGAGATTACAGCTTAGGTAATACGTTGTAAAAATATAAAGATTGAATGAGGTTTACGCTATTATTTTTAGTGTTTTTTTTTAGATTTTAATTTCAATGAGACAAATACATTTTGCTTAAAGATTAAACTAACTCAAACATATACTAAGCCTAGTTAAAGCTAAATTTACCTGTATAGCTTGCTTTTATATTAAATCGATTAGTATTTGGGTTAAAAAAATGTTGAATAAATTGTTTCAACATATACACCTTTATCTAACACATGGTACTAACTTGCAACAAGTTGCAAGTTAGTACCAGTCTCCTCATTCAATTTTCATATTTTTATTGGGTAGTAGCTATTCAAAAATTTGCCATTTAAGGTATCGGAATAGGTATCGGAATTATAGCCTAATTACATTTCGGAATACATATCGGAATTAACACAAATAAAAACAATGTAATTAGCTGAATAACATATAATATATACATATTATAATATATCGGAAAAATTACATAATATTGTATCGGATTAGGTTTCGGAAAAATGAAAATAGAAGAAGGCGTTTACAGGTATCCAAGTACAATGGAACCACTCTACCCAGAGCATAACAATGAGTTGGAGGCTTTGGCTATTGAGTTAATTGAAAAATCGAGCGGACTGGCTGCCAGTTTACATCCGTACACGGCAAATGCAATTGCTGATTTTTTACGCCCAATGAACAGTTATTACTCCAACCTAATTGAAGGACACGATACCCACCCTATTGATATTGAAAAAGCTCTTAATAAAGATTTTGCTAACGACAATAAAAACCGCTCGCTACAACTGGAAGCATTAGCACACATAAAACTGAGTGAACGTATTTTTGCCGAACCCACAGATGCTAACTTTAATCCTTATGCCACCAGTTTTTTAAAGTGGATTCACCGTTCGTTTTATGACGAACTTCCCATTGAGTTTCGTAAAGTAAAGAACTTAAACGGCCAAGAGGTTGATGTAATACCTGGCGAAATAAGAACATGTTACGTAAAAGTTGGTAAGCATATAGCGCCCGATTGGGAGCATTTAAACGCATTTTTGCACAGGTTTGAAACCTATTACAACCCCGCAGATAACACCAACAAATCAAAAATTAGGCGTGTAATTGCAATGGCAGCTGCACACCACCGCATGGCTTGGATACACCCTTTTGTTGATGGAAATGGACGTGTGGTGCGTTTGCTCTCTGATGCAAGTTTTAAACATGAAGGACTTAATTCAGCAGGTTTGTGGTCGATGGCCCGTGGCCTTGCGCGTAATGAAACCAACTACAAAACAAACCTAGCCAATGCAGACTTGGAAAGGTTTAATAACTACGATGGGCGTGGCAACTTATCAAATAAAATGCTGGTTGAGTTTTGTAAGTTTTACCTAACTACCGCAATTGACCAAGTTACCTACATGAAAAAAATGTTGGATATTGATACCATGCTTAAACGCATACATGCTTATGTAGATTTAATGGTAACCAAAGGCCTATTAAAAACCGAAACGCGCTATATTTTAGAAGCTGTATTTTTAAAGGGAGAAATTGCACGTGGAGAAGTAGAGCGCATTACAGGCAAATCTGATAAAACGGCTAAGGCCATGGCCAATAGTTTAATTAAATTGGGTTTATTACGGGTTGATACCAAAAACCACCTTTCTCCTTACCAAGTAAGTTACCCAATTTCGGCCTCACCGTGGTTGTTTCCTAGTTTATACCCTACTGGTAAGGAAATGGATATTCTTAAATCAATTAATGGATAACAAGTCAATAACAAAAGAGCATGAATCGTTATACACGATTACCTCAATTATCAATCTTTGCCTTACTTGTGTTGAGGTTCTTGAAAACGAAAAAACCGAGAATAAAACACTACAAAACAAATTATACTTAATTGTAAGTAGTTATTTGATGATACAATTAAATAACTTTCTGGAGGAATGGAATAATCACTTCAATTCTAATCAAAAGATAATTGCCTTTAGAAAACGAATGAAACCAATCATTTCTGAAATTCAATCATTTGATGACATAAAAAAAGCACGGAATACCATATTTGCACATAATCGAGATTCAAGAAATGGTAATACCAATCCACTTTTATTAGATAAAGACGTTTTTTATAACTTACCAATTGCAGTACACGACTTAAGCTTTGTAATTCTTTTACTTCAAATCCTACAAAAGGAACTTCAAGCTGAATTTAAAGAGGAGTTCAACTCACTTAATGAATACAAAAGAGCAAGCAATAAAATCAAAGCGGTAAAATCTAGATTTAAAAATGAAAAAGAGGTTTTAACAAAAGTAGTTGAAATCGAAATGTTGATTAAAAGCGAATGATAATTTAGAATAAACTTATGGTAAAATCGAGGGTCCAGTTACGCAGATAAAACAATCTCCATTGTTGCTTACAACAGCGTTTTCACCCAACGCTCTTTCTATGTTAGGCCAATTTAACGAGCGTTGATATATATTAATTACTGCAACTTTGGCTTCATGCTCATTCTCCGCAATTGCGAATACCGTATGTTTTTCTAAATTCCCTTCTGGAGAGTTAGTATAATAACCCCAAGTAAATAGTTTATTCATGGTATTTTATTTTTATTTATTTGTCTGATATTAATACTTTTATTTTTTCACTATCTGGGACTTTCGAATTTAACTCTTTTAGTTTATTGCCTGATAAATGATAATAGAGTTCTTTATAGGGTCTTTTGTTTTGAGGGATAATATATTTATCTAAAATGAACTTCCCAGGGCCATTAAATAGCTCTTCTATCTTCCCGTTTTCATGTATTTTAATACATAAAAAATAGTTTGGTATTCTATCATCACCATATGGGAAATAGCTATTTCCTTTAAACGTTGATTTAATTTGAATTTTTCGTTTGCTACCTTTTTCGATTGCATCATAAACTTTAGTACCGGGTGGTAATAATTCTAAACCATATTTCTCCGCAGCAAGAACCTCTCCTATATCACCTACGAGCTTACCATCCAAGCTGAATTTTCGTCCCTTGTATTTTGGATTATTTTCAAGACTTCTAGTGATTTTCAATAGTTGTTTAATTTCTTCCATAACGATTACTAATAAAGCGCAATAACTTTGATAACATCTTTTTCTTTATCTGTTTTATAATTTGAAATTAAATCTTTCGAAAGCAAAAATTCAAACAACATTTTGTTCTCTTTTGTATTTTCAAATGTTGGTTTATGTTGTTTCAAAAAGGCTTTATTATAATCACCACCAAATCTTGAAACTATTGTAATGATTTGGTCGTTGTTCAAATTTTTTGAATTTGACATTAATAATTCAATCTTTTTGTCTATTGATTTACCTACATCTACTAACCTAATCAACAATTGATAGTTACTATTTAGGTCAAGGTCAGATGGAATAGCATCAAATACTGATTCTGCAACATTTCGGTGTTGTATAATTAATGATTGATCCATTTTAAATAACAACTCACCTTTTTGTTGT
>CAZJHS010000040.1:23100-26703 GCA_964545895.1 uncultured Chitinophaga sp.
CTAGCGCAAACATGCTAAAATCATCTATAAAATCATCCATGTTTAGCTCAAAAAGTCTAATGTGTAAATTATCGAAATTAAATTTTAGATTTTTTACGTTTTCAGGTGTTAACTTCAACTTACCAGCATTGACTATAATATTAGCCTTTTCAGAATTTATGTTATCAAAAACTAATTTATTGTATTTATATGGTATGCCATTAATGAGTGAAAGATAGGCTTCATCACTGAAATCCATATTAGTCATTAATTTCTCACACAAATCTTTTACTTTCTCAATAAAGTCTTCACTTGCATTTTTTAAATCCATCATCTGATTTTTTAGAATTTTGTAGATGGACTCTTTATTCAAAAAATCAAACAATACGTCATCTATTGTGGAATCAGAACAATACATGTAATAGTGAATTACATTGTTCCAGTTCACTAAAATTTTATTTTTGGAAACGATTAATGACTTTATTGTTTCATCTGTTATGTCTGATAAATCGTTTAATATAGATTTTTGTCGAGAGATTAATTCCTCTATTAAATCCATGCTAATTTCATCATTATTGAGAATTTCAATAATTACTTCTTCAGACTCATTTATATTTCCATCCTCACTGATCATTACATTTTTTATAAATTCTTCTAGATTAGTTTTGATGTAATTAACCATCTTTTCTAATTCTAAATCCTTAACAGTTGTGAAAATGGCATTTCTGAATTTTTGCCTATCAAATTGCTTTCCTATTACATCAATTAATATTTCTAGGTTACCAGTTGTTAATTTATAAGCGTTTGCCTCGTATATTTTTTTTAAAAAACTTGAATATGGTGGACTTATGTTTATTAAATTTTGAATTTTAATATTCTTACTATTTAAGTAATCGATTAGTTTATCATCATTATTTATTTCTAAACTAAAGGCAACAAAATCATCCATTTTAGATAAATATTCATCTAATATTGAGCTATTTTCAAAACTTATTATATCAGTTATACTAACGTTCTTAAAAACTAACTTCAAATACTTTTGAATATCATTTTCATTAGAATTCTGAATTATAAAAGCGCATAATCCTTTATTCGATTTGAATAATTTTTGAATAAATTCAGATGTTACTTTTGAATCCTTTACTAAAAAAACATCAACAAACTCTATTAACTCTTTGTTGTTTTCGTTGAAGCTTTTAAAAAGATTATCTACCCTATTTTGATATTTGTTTTCATTTTCTATCAAATACTCTAACAATTTATAATTCCATGCAGCATTACTCAAATGGTACTTTTCAGGTATTCTTTTGAGTAAACTCTCTATGTTTGTAAGAACCAAGTCAAAATTTGATTTTTTATACCCCTTAACATTTCTCTCAAATTCATATTCAATTTGGCTGATTTTTACTCCGTGAAATAACGTAATGTAGTCTTCATAGTGTTCGTCTATATAACCATTCAATAGGAGATTTCTCATAAGCAATTTATTAGCGAAATCAGACAAATAATCATCGGGATCTATATGAGTAAATATTTCTTGTAAGCTAAACGAATCAATTTTTAGTTTTTCGGTGTTTAATTTATTCAATTCTTCTTGGTAAAGCGACAGAATATTGTTGTTCTTATTTACAATATTTTTTTCTCGTTGTAAATATGTTAAAGATGAAATTTGCTTTTCAATACTTGACAACTTTACATCGGAATCTATTGGATTAGAACTAGTTATTTGATTATGATAATTGGACACGTATTTAACATATTTAAACTTTTTATTATTCTTAAATATTTCGAAATAATCATCTTTTGCTACTTCAATTAAACTTACCTCTCTATCAAAATAGAATGCTTTAAAATCAACTAATTTAGAAGTTAATTGTTGTAAATAAACTAATCTCAATTCATTTATTTTCGATAAATATTCCTCTTGTATTTCGTGTTGTTTTTTATTGATACTTTCAATTTTATCATTGATTTCAGTAACTAAGATATTTATGTAATTGCGTTTTGAATTAATTAATTTAAATAGCTTACCATCTCGCTTTGATAATAGTCCAAAATCATCTGGATATAAATTCTTGTATAAAAGAATGGCGAAAATTTTATTCTTATCTAATTTTGTGTTTAAAGTAGCACTGTAGATTTGGAATTCATGGAATATGTTAATTAGCAGCCTCATATCGATATCATTTACGTATGTTACTAGATCAGAGATAAAATCTACAGATAATGTATTTTCGAGGCCAGAATCAGAGATAAGTTTTTTAAGCTGCTCATCTGCATTACTAGGATTTATGAATGGAATAACAGGAATAATGAAATCAAAGAACTTAACACGTTCATTTTTATCTTTGAACATATCGTCTTTTACGGCATAAATAAATTTTGTAGGATGATTTATTGATTTCGAGCTATTTACCAGGATATTAAGTTCTCTAAGTTTTGTGAATATATCGGTACTACTAAATCTATCGACATCTTCGATAATTACAACATCATACTTTTTCCTTTCGAAGAAATACAGTATTTCCTCCAGATGTTGATTAAATACAGATTTATCGCTTTTCTCACCAATTTCAAACTCACCCTTTATATTGAATTTATTGATTTTGGAATTATTAAACCAACTGTAAATTCTTTTTATTAAAAATCCAATTCCACTCAGAAACAATATAGTTATTGTTAATACTGTCCAATCTAATGATTTACTTAAACACCATAATTTGGGGTCATAGAATTTCAAGTAATTAAATTTAAAGATGATAAAACAAGAGAATATCCAAATTATAAATGAAAGAGCGTAAGTGAATTGTACCCAATCTGATACATTAACAATCCTCTTAAACCTTGAATCTGGAATCTGTTCTGGTTTTACTTGGTAAAACATTTGTTGAAGTATACTAACCTCCAATCTTCGTTCAAATCCATCTTTATCTTCTTTATTATCTTCAAAGGAGGCCAGAGAAATATTTAGGTACTTGTAATTTAAATTTAGGAATTGAAATGTTTTAAGAATTGAACTTTTTCCACTACCATATCCACCAGTTAATGCGATATTGTTTACATCCTTTGTATCAATAGCATTTTTAAGATTATCTAAATATGGTTTTATTTTCTCTTGCTCCTCTGGTTTAATAAGAATTTTGGGGGCAAGTGACATTAATAAATTTTGAGTTTGAACAGGAGAAATTTTACTATTTAACCAAGAATTGATTCTTTCAAGAATTTTTATCGTATTCTTAATTGTTTTGGGGGTTAAAAGTTTCATTTTAAATTCAGATTAGGGTTGAGTATTTATTTCACTGTCGTCAACTTCGAAAGCAACAACGCTTTCAGTTCCGTTAGCTTTTGGTTTTCGATAATTTTATGTTTTATAAATGAATCAAGAACAATAAGTTTTTTCGAAATCAAATCTTGTGTTCTTGAATCTGGAATTATTAAAGGGATAGAAACTAGTTGCTCCCTTTTAGCAATGTTTACTTGTGCACTTCCTCCAGCATCTTGTATTAGTAAAGAATTGCCTTCGGGTGATGTAATAAAATATTTAAAAATCTTTGGGTGCAAAACTGTCTCATTTACACGAAGTATTAAAAGTGCTTGATTTATGATTCCTTTTGGGTCATCTTT
>CAZJHS010000041.1:0-26527 GCA_964545895.1 uncultured Chitinophaga sp.
CGAAAAATGGGCCAGCAAAGCAGGTGACCAATATCGTTATTTCATGGTTTTTAATAACTCAAAATTAGACGGAGCAAAATCTGTTGTTGAATTACTCGATACGTTAAGGGCAATGAACTAAAATCATTCTTGATCCCAAAGCCCTGAAAGGGCGTAATAACCTTGCGAGGCTGTGTAACTCCTCGCAGTTAAACAACAAACATTTTGAATTAGATAGCCCTGAAAGGGCATAATAACCTTGCGAGGTAGTAACACCCCTCGCACTAAAAACTAATAGTTGCAATGAGCGATGCACATCGCAATTGATATGTCGCCCTTACAGGGCTGATATAAACTATACCAATTTCTCAATAACCCTGAAATGGCGTAATAATCTTGCGAGGTGGTAACACCCTTCGCAATAAAAACTAATGGTTGCGATGAGCGATGCTCATCGCAATTGATATGTCGCTCTTGCAGAGCTGATATCAACTAAACCAAATTTCCAAAGCCCTGAAAGGGCATAATAATCTTGCGAGGTGGTAACACCACTCGCCCATAAAACAAAAAAACGCGAGGCATAAATGCCTCGCGTTTTTTTGTTACCATTGGTTTTAACTATCCACCAAAGCGATCTTGCCAATCAAGCATGCCGCCTAATACGTTTCTTACATTGGTAAAGCCTGCATCTTCTAAAAACATTTTAGCTTGTCCGCTACGCGCACCACTGCGGCAATGTAAAATTACCTCTTCGTTTTTTAAATGCGCTAACTCGCTTATACGGCCAGGTAACTCGCCTAACGGAATAAGTGTTGCACCAATATTAAATGCTTCAAACTCGTGCAATTCACGCACATCAAACAAGTTTAATTTTTCGCCTTTATCTAAGCGCTCTTTCAATTCAATGGTAGTAATGTCTGCCATATATATAAGTAATTTTAGTGTTGTATAATTATTTTCTGAGTTGTTGTGGCCTGCGTTGTTTCGTCAGTAATGCGCACCAAATACATGCCATTGGTTAAGTGTTGTAAATCTATTTGCTGTTGCACACCAGTGTATGATGCACTAATTTTACCAGTAATATCATATACAACAACAGTGTATAACGCATTGCTTTTACCTGCAATAGTTAACATCCCTAAGGTAGGATTGGGGTATAAACTTATTTCCAATTTAGAGGCTGTTGTGTTCTCGTTAACGCCTGTAATTGGGTCTTTCCATTTACCAACAATTGGGCGCATCATTAATGCACCTTTTAATTCTGTTGGCTGCCATAAGTCTTGCACATTATAAAACATTTCGGGGTTTGGTGCATACTTGTTATTTACCATAAAGTTTAAATCTAACCCCATATTTAAAGGAAAAATACTGGTTTGCTCCCAACCTATGTATACTTCGTTTTGGATGTAAATGGGTTTTTCAAACTTGGCATAGTAAAAATTATTGCGTGGGTCTTGGTAAAAAACTGTTGCCGGTATACGCACCAATACTTGCTCGGTATTAGAGGTTGCGCCTAGTGTAGACCAAACCATCAAATTGTAAAACAATCCAGCCACATCAATCTTGCTTCTGTTTAGGCTAAAACTAATTCCGTACATGCTATCAGGTTGTGCAAACGGAAAACGTAAAGCTACTTTTCCGGGCGCATTTTCAATAGCATAACCAGCTTCAGCGGTTCCATCATCGTAGGCATAATAATTACCAAAATAAGTTGATTGCCAAATGGTATCGTTAGCCCTAATGTTATCAAAAGTAGTTCCTAAACGGGTATAATATCTGCTCCAAACCAACACCGAATCAGTATTAAAGTTGCCTGCAAAATTTACCGTACGCTTAATGTTTGCACTGCGTGTTTCTTGCGCTGGCATAATACTTATAATACTTCCAAACGAATCAATACGAGCAAAATTTTGATCAAAAATCTCGCGACCATAATCTATTGCATAGTTTTGATTACTGTTATTACGTACCGCAAAATATTGCGTATCTAAAGTATAAGTTGATGCACTATTTTTAAAATGTAAATAAGGCATTGAAGCAAACTTTTTAATAAGTGGCGATGGAGGATTTTGAATAGCCAAATCAGTAATGGCATCGGCTTTATTTCTTCCTTTATTTAAGTAAACATAATCTATATGCCAGTGATTTAAATTACCTGTTTTGCTTCCCTTATTAATAAAACGCATCTGAAACTCATCATGCAAATAAATTGCAGGCAAAGCAATGCGCACTTGTATAAAACTATCAACCATAAAGCTACCAAGAGCCGCGCGCCACAATAAATTAAAAGAATCGGGCGAGGCAGCAGAGTAACGAGCAAACAAGCTTAAAGTATCACCCAAATCGGGCACCATACCTAAACCTTGCGGCTGCACAAAAAAGCTCAAATACACCGAATCGGCAAGGGTTAATCCATCTAATCTTATAGGTAATGAGGTAAGGGTATCACAATATCCACGACCAACACCGTAAGGTGCACCAACCGCGTTTAAACCATCAAAAGTGGCTACATTTAAACTAGGCGGATTTATAGGAAAACGATTGTTTACATATACCAACTTATCTTTCCATTTATTACCATCAGGGTAAACAGTTGCCGCAGCAAAATCATCAACAAAAGGTAATAGTAGTTTTTTATTGATGTTAAATCCGGCTACCAACCATTTTAACGTATCATTTGTATTACCACGTGTTAGTATTCTAAACTCAAATAATTGATGATTAAAACGACTTTTATTTACATTAACAGTATACGTTTTCCAAGCATTGGCAGATGCTGCACTAAAAGCCATTTGGGTTGTCCAAATACCTGCATTGTTTTTAAACTGTACAATTAACGAATCTGCGTTTTGGGTTGATATGGCTTTATAATAAAACCGAAAAAATACCGAATCATTAGCCGCAAGTGTTGACATATCAAACACATGACTTTGAATTGTATCGTTAAAACCATTGTTATATGCCGTTCCTTTTTGATCAAACGCATCTAACTTAATTACATTTCCAAACTTAATATCAGCATCAGTACGCAGGTCGCCTTGCATATTACTCCAAGTTCTGCGCCATGTTTGTGGCGTTTTCCAATACATGTTTTCGTAATACGGCCATGTTTGTTTTGGTGCAAAAACTAAGTTGTGTAAAATATAGTTTTGGGTGTTTGATGCGCTGCGTGTGCTGTAATTAACCATACGCAACTTAAAGCCCGCATGTTGATACAACAGTCCTAAAGAAAGATTAATTTGAGCATTTCTTACATCAGTAGCACCTGGTACCGAGCGCCAAATATTATCCCAATTACCTGCTGCATTTAATGCTTGCAAAACCAACGAATCGTTGGCCTGCCAAGTAGCTCCGGTTTGATAAGTAATGCTCACATAACACACCTCAAACACATTAGTTAAATTAATGACTGCACTGGTTAATTCATCATTTACACCAAAGGTATTATCGGCATTGCTGTAGGTATTATTACTAAAATTTTGGGCATTAAAAATGGCTGAATTGGCAGTAGTTTGTACGTTGCTATCAACCCAAAAAATGCGGTGTAACGAATCGTTGTTAAACTGCGAAACTAATGGAAATGCAGCTGGCCAAACGGCACTTGTTTTATACAAGTTTTTGGGGCTATTATCAGTATTGTTCTGATTTGATGATAGCGCTATATTTCCGTTAACGGGCAGCACTTTTTCGTGCTGGGCAACAGCTGCTAACACAAAGGCAAAACTTACAATTAAGGTAATTAATTTTTTCATTCTTGTTTAAGGAAAATATCAATAGGTTGGCCACCACTTACGGTTGCACCTTCTGTAAAGGCAGGACTTTGACGAGCTACTTTAGCCGATGTTGAATCTGAAATAGCACCTAAGTATACTACCGAACCAACATTTAACGAGGCTGACGATAATAAATTGCGTGCTTCCTCTAGTGTTAAGCCAGTTAAATCGGGTAAGTTTACACTCTCCCCTCCTAAACCATCGCCCAAAACCAAATCAACTGAAGTGCCCTTGCCTATTTTTATACCGGGCTGCAAACTGCTGTTTTGATAACGCACATCAAGCACCACATCTTTAGCTATATCTGGTTTGTAAATTATATTCCCCACTTTTAATCCAGCTCCAGCCAACATGGCTTCGGCCTGACGGAAAGATACGTCTAACAAATTAGGTAATGGAACCTGAGGTGCTTTGTTGCTATTTATGGTAATGTAAATATAGCGGCCTTCTTTTACCTTACTATTTGGTGCAGGATTTTGCTCTAAAATACTTAGCTTGGGTTTGTCTTCAAAATACAACGAATCGCTGATGACGTAGCGCAAGTTTTTTTCTTCCAATAAATGTATGGCATCTTCAATTTTTAAACCACGTATATCGGGTACATTTAACGAGTCGCCATGACGCGTGTAGCTGTTTAAAATAAACGATACGGCAGTAAAAACGCCTATAATTACCAATATAATGGCAAGTATGTTTACGCCTAAAACTTTAAAAAAATTCATGTTGTAGCAGCAAGTTGCGGTAAATATATACTAAAACCTTAACCAATAATAATTTAAAAAGCAAAAAACAATAGCCATACCACCACTAATATGGGAAGTAAAACGGGTATTGAATATTTGGCTATGTATTGAAAAAATCCAGGCATTTTTACGCCTTGCTGTTCGGCAATGGCTTTTACCATAAAGTTAGGCCCATTACCAATGTAAGTTAATGCACCAAAAAATACCGACCCAACTGAAACAGCCTCTAAATAAAGTACATTATTGCTTTCAATAAATTGATGAATATCGCTGATGTTATTAATGCTTAAATCAAACATGCTTAACGATAACGCTAAAAAATTGACATAGGTTGGCGCATTATCTAACACACTGCTAAACACACCAGCTCCCCAATATACCATTCCTACCGAGAGCGGTTCTGTTAAGCCTTTACCTGCGTGTTCTAACAATTGTAAAGCTGGTATCATGGCTAAAAAAATTCCAAAAAACAAAAAGGCTACTTCTTTAATAGCATCAAAGTTAAACTCGTTGCTAGCCAAGGCTTGTTTATTGGCACGTTTGTATGCAAAAAATGCTACCGATAGTTGAATAATTTCACGCAAAAAAGAAACCTTTTTGCCATGCATATCAATAAACGGAATTCCATCAATCACATTAGGATCAATAAATACCGAAGCAATTATTACGGCCAACCAAATAAAGTTATGACCTCCAGTAATAATAATTTTATTGGTGTAATGTGCGCTTACATCCACATCATCTAAAGCGGTATTGCGTTTTTCGAAAAAGTAAAAAACCATACTTAATAATACCATGGCAACTAACCAAGGTAAGGTAAGTGTTTTGAGGGTCCAGCTAAAAGGAACACCTTTTAAAAATCCCATAAACAAAGGAGGATCGCCAATGGGTGTTAGTAAGCCGCCTAGGTTTGATACAAAAAAGATAAAGAACACCACATGGTAAGGTTTTAACCTATACCTATTAACACGCATAAATGGACGAATTAATAACACCGAAGCACCTGTGGTTCCTATTATATTGGTAAGCATTGCGCCTATCAATAAAAAAATGATATTTACTGTAAACTTCGATTCAAAATCGGCAAAAACATAAATACCGCCTGCGGCCACATACAATGCTAATAGTAAACTAATAAATGAAACGTACTCGGCAAAGGTTTCGGCAACTAAAATGGGTTGATGTATTACGGCTAAATAATATCCACCAACTAAAATACCAATGGCCACGGCAATGGCTTTAAAATATTTGTGCCAAAAATGAGCAAAAAACAATGGCCCCGTTGCAATTAACAATAACAACAATGCAAATGGAGCTACCAACCAAGTTGGCGGTGCTGTTAGTGTTGCATTAAGTAATATAGTTTGAAGCATAATGGTTATTGGCTTTATTAAATTAACGGATACGCAACCTGCGACCTGCCTTTAATTTAGTTTTGTGCGATACCCTATTTAAACGGGCAATTTGCTTTACTGTTACACCGTTTTTATACGCAATTTTACCTAATGTATCGCCACGCTTAACTACATAGTAACGTGAGCGTAACTTGGTTTGTTGCGCTTTGTATAATTTTAGGTGATTAAAGCAATGCTTATCAATTTGCAAGGTATCGCTTAATAACGATCCCGAAGGGAAATATATAACTTTATTGGGGTCAATTTTTTCGCCTTTAAACCTTACTTCAAAATGCAAATGCGGACCTGTGCTTCGGCCTGTATTACCCGAAAGGCCAATGATTTCACCACTTCTAACGGGCTTACCCGGATAGGCCAACAATTGGTCGAAATGGGCATAAAGAGTTTCTAACCCATTATAATGCCTAATTAAAACTACGTATCCATAATCGCTGCTGCGTTTGGCTACACGTACAATTCCATCAAAAATAGCATAAACAGGATCGCCTACTTCCATGCGCACATCAACCCCATAATGAAACTTAGGACGCTTGCCCCAACGTCTGAATCCAAATCCAGAAGTTAAATCGCCAATTGCAGGTGGATGAAAAGAACAATCCATGCTATCTTTTAACTTCAACAAAATGGTATCATTCATTTCTACCAACGAAACTTTGTAAGGGTTAATTACCACCGTATCCCAAGCAAATGGATAATGTGCATCTGCAGGAATCATTTGTTGATCGAACTTAAAGTTTGGGTCGCGCAACATATCCCAATAACTTACATCGCTGTAGCCTGTAAATAAATTATCAAACTCTCCTTCGGCTTCTCCTTCCACATCGGCTTCATCACCATCGGCAAAATCAGCCATGCTATCGGCCTCTAAGGTATCAACCAAAAGCTCTTCGCTGCTTATTTCATCAATATCTAAAGTATCGGGAGCAGGAGTTTTAATTATGGGAATAATTGGTTTAATACGTGGCGTATCGGCTACTTGTATTTGTACCGTTTTAATGGGTGGCAATGGCGGTGTTAACCCTTGTATTTTTGTTGGGTTAATTACGTTTACCAATTGCGTTGGTGCGATGTTGTTTTTTGCAACGGTATCAACCACCAATACATTTGCCACAAACTGGGTTGTATCTGGTTGTTGTAATAAATTTTGAGCTTTTCTGATACTATCAAAAACGGCAGTTGATTGCGTGGTGATGGTATTTTGTTGAGTAAGCGGAACTTGATCTGTATTGGTTTTGGTTGATTTGGAAGAATCTGAATCAAGGCCATAAACCTTAATCATGTAGTTTACCAAACTATCGTACTTGGCTTGCAAAATTGCAGCCGAATCGAGCGGAATGTTTTTTAATGGAACCGGAACAACAGGATTACCTAATGGTACCTGTGCAATAGCACTTGTACCGATAAAAAAAACACTACTTACTAAAACTATATATTTAACAAAAAAACGTTCAATCATTGTGCATGTGTGCTGAGAATAGCCAGCGCATGCAATTTATCTTTTTCGAGTTGATTTGTTAATGCTTGTAGGTTTTCGAACTTGATTTCGTTGCGCAGTTTATCAACAAATTGAACCTTTAACTCATGTCCGTATATGTCTTCATTAAAATCAAACAAATGAACTTCAACGGCATGCGTAAGTCCATCAACTGTGGGGCGTACTCCGCTATTAAGCATACCCAAAACTATACGGCTGTTGATAAAAACTTTTACTGCATAAACACCATTGGCCGGAATTTGCTTGTTGGCATCGGCCACTTTAATATTTGCTGTAGGAAAACCAATGGTTCGGCCCAACTGATTTCCTTTAACAACTGTACCAGTAATATGGTAATACTTGCCTAAATATTTGGTAGCTTGCGTTACCTCGCCAACCTCTAATGCTTTACGTATTTGGGTTGAACTTATGGATACTTCATCTATATCTTGTTCAGGAATTTCTTCCACTTCAAAACCGTATAAACCACTGTAATCTTTTAAATGCTCGAAAGAGCCTTCTCTGTTTTTTCCAAAACGATGGTTATAGCCAATTACCAACACTTTAGTCCCTATTTTATTCACCATAATATCGCGAATAAATTGCATAGAAGTAAGGCGCGAAAACTCTTTGGTAAATGGAATAATAACCAAGTGATCGATTCCTTCTTGGGCTAACGCTTCAATTTTTTCATCAAGTGTATGCAGTAATTTCAATCCGTGATCGTCAGGAAAAAGGACCATACGCGGATGAGGATCAAAGGTAATAACCACCGTTTCGCCTTTACGCTGTTGGGCTATTTGCTTAAGCCTATTTAATATTACTTTATGGGCAGCATGCACTCCATCAAAAGTACCTTGGGTAACAATGGCATTATTAATTTGAGGCAACTCGTCTAAACTTCTGTATACTTTCATGCAGTGCCGCAAATTAAAGGCAAATTTAGTTTGTTGCCAACTAGTCTATTGTTTTAATATGCGAGTTATTGCTATTCGCTGATTGATTTCATCAAGAACCTCAATCATATACAAACCATTTGCCCATGCCGAAACATCTAACTTACTAACGGCCTTTGTACTTAACACAAACTGACCAACAGAAGTGTACACATTTATAGTTTTTGCTTGGTTCATCAAGTTTAAATTCAGCGTTTGATTGACAGGATTAGGATATGCACTAAGCTTAAATTGCTTGCTTATTTCGTTTACTGCGCTTACCACTCCATTTTTATTAACTAGTATTAATATCAACTCTTTATTATTTCTTCCATAAATTACCAACTGCCCAGATACAGAATCAACCTCCACCGCTCTTACCCAAAAACCAGAGGCAACTGCAACACGATGCGTGTGGTTTAATGCCGTGTCAAAATAATTAACAATTAACGAGTCGTATTTTACATTACCAATAAATTGAGATTGCTGATGAATACTGATTAAATTTTGTGGTGTAGATAATAGTTTGCCATAAGGCTGCCAAGCCTCTTTACAATCTAAGTATCGAATTGTTGTGCCTGCTGAGTTGCGCAATAGCATACTTGTTATCGTATCATCCCAAGTAAAATTATTTTTCAAGTCAAACAATTGATTTTTAAATAAAATAGGTCTTTCACATTTTAATATGGACTCTTGACTAACTAAATTATTGGAGTCCCCAAAATGATAAATAACGGCATTACTTATGCCATTTAAATATAGGCTTTTGTCATTTAGCCAAGTGGGGCTATACCCCCAATAAGCAGGAATTGAATCAAGATTTATTAGGGCAGTTTCTTTAACATCCTTCCCTTTTATTAAATGCCCAACCTGCAATTGGCTTTTAGTATATTCCTTTTTATCAATTAATGCGAAACGCTCAGCATTTGTGGCTAAATAAAATGATGTTATTGAATCTTTGTGGTAATCATAAAAAATATGACCACTTCCAAAGCGTGAATCATACGAACTGGCATAAACTTGACAAGTGGAGTAAGATGGGTTTGAACCAAAGGAAAGAGTGCTGGTATACCAAAGGTTAGTTCCTGTTGGGGTAATATCAAAATTTAAATAATCATTTGGTCCTGCCTCTTGTAATCTATTGGTAGACAAAACCCTGCCATCACTAGCTATTACACTTATATAAAACGAGGTACTTCTATCTTCATCAATCCCTTTATATGAAACTAAAAAGATATTATCACTTACAACTTTTAACTGTATTGGAGAAAGTATAGTTATTCCCTCCTGATGATTCAATGCATAATCAATGCGTTGTGCTGAGGTGATAAAACATAATAAAAGAGATAGAGCAAACAGTAGTTTTGTTTTCATAGTGTCACTTACTTGTTAATCAAATTTAACAAAATACATCAAAAATATAACTGCTACTGTTTTATAATTTTACCTTGTGCTACAGCTTGATTTTGCGTATTGGTTATTTTATAAAAGTATAAACCACTGGGCAATTGGCTTACATCTATATTTTGCGTTTGAGTGGTATTAAGCACAAGCTGCCCTTGTGTGTTAAATAATTGAACTTGTGCTTGAAAGTCAATTTCGCTAAAGTTCAAGGTGTTGCTTGCAGGGTTGGGGTAAACGTTTAACAAGCTTAAAGTATTCAACCTCCTTAAACCAGTTAGTAGTCCTGTTTTGGCAAATGCATAAATTTCTACACCTCCATAAGGAGAAAAAGAACCGCCCATAATTACCATTACTGAATCATTTACAGTAATACTCTTAATATTAATTTGAGGAATGTGAACTTCGAATAACAATGTATTTGAAGTATCAAAACAAACAATGCGGAAAGAATCAACACTTTCACTATCGTTAATCATGTTTGAAAAAGTACCGAATGCGTACAATTTATTTGAACTCGCATAGATAAAATGAGTAGTATTATAAAAAATATTATTGCCGGATTTGAATGAATAAATAGTATCAGACTCTTCTGAAATGAGATACGAATCGTAAATGGAATCTGCTAAATAACTCTCCGGAAAAATTCCATATTGCTTATCATTAAAAATTGCAACATCAGAATTTGTGCCCCTTACAATTGGCTTTATTTTTTCGATTCCAAACGTATCATCATAAAGAATACTATATGTTGTATCAAAATAGCTAATGAGTAAATGAGGCTTATCAGTACCGGATAGCCATTTAAAAACAAAACCATGATATGGTACAGAATCGTGCCTATACCAATCCACTTTATGTTGCACATGATTTAATTTTCCAATAAAAACAGAAGGCGTATTTGATGCAGGATGATGAAGCAATCCAATGTTGCTATTATAATATGTAAAATATGGTTTATGCCCAATATATGAATTAACTAAAAAAACAACAGAGCTATCCGTTTTAATAAAATTCATATCATACCAATTCACAACCAATGAGTAGCTTGTGTCTATATATTTCTCGACAAAAAACACGTACCCATTGAATACTGTATCAAATTTTATTACTTCACCTTCAGCATAAGGAAATAGTTTATGGGTGTTAACAATATTTCCATTTAAGTTCATTTCACTTACATAATTATCAGTATCAGATAAGGAATTTATAGCCGAATATGTAACGAATATTTTATCTTCATGAATCAATTTAACCTGAGTTACATTCATTAAAGACAATCCAGGCATGTGGTTCAAATAAAAATCAATGCGCTGTGCTTTTGCTGCCAAGCACATAAATAACACAATAAGTAGGGATAGCTTTTTCAGATGTTTCATAACATCAAAACTATCCTATTCAAATCAGCAATAAAACTAATGATTTCTTAAAAAACTAAGCCAGCGTTTCAATGTAACTTACTACTTCTTCTACCGAGTAAGCATCGCTTAATAAATAACTACCACTGCGTGTACGGCAAAGTGTGTTTAAATAAGCACCGCTATTTAATGCCTTGCCAAAATCGTAGGCCAATGAGCGGATGTAGGTACCTTTACTGCACACCACCCTAAACTCAACTAAAGGCATTTCTATTCGGGTAATTTCAAACTCCTTTATGGTAATAGCACGTGGTGTAAGTTCCACATCAACCCCGGCACGCGCACTCTCGTACAAGCGCACTCCATCTTTTTTAATTGCACTAAACACAGGTGGCAATTGCATTATATCGCCAATAAATTGTTGTGTAGTTTGATGAATGAACTCGGGTGTAATATGTTCGGTTGGATAAGTTTGATCTACCTCTGTTTCGTTATCGTATGATGGACGTGTGGCTCCTAAATAAATGCTACCTGTGTATTCTTTTTCGGTAGCCATGTATTGGTCGATATTTTTGGTTTCTTTGCCAATACAAACAATAAGTAAACCAGTAGCCAAAGGATCTAAAGTACCCGCATGACCTACTTTTAACTTGCGCTTTTCGCCTTCGTTAATTTGTTTAAACTTATGCAAGTTGCGCAATAAAATGTAGCGTAATTTATTCACCACATCAAAGCTTGTCCAAGTTAACGGTTTGTTAATTAACAACACCGTACCTTGCTCTACATTTATAGCAATTGGGTTGGCCATAGCTTAAATAATTTGAAGCTCGTAGCCCAATAAATACATCACTAAAATGGCTGCACCAACCACAATACGATACCAACCAAATAGTTTAAATCCGTGTTTAGTTAAAAATTCAATAAAGGCTTTAATAGCAATAATAGCTACAATAAAAGCTACTACATTGCCTATTAAAAGTATGTTTACATCGCTGGCATTAAAACCAACAGTTTTTTGATACTTTAGCATTTTGTATGCTGTAGCTGCAAACATGGTAGGTACCGCTAAAAAAAACGAAAACTCTGCAGCTGCCTGCCTAGTAAGTTTTTGTGTTAATCCACCAATAATAGTTGCTGCCGAACGTGATACACCAGGTATCATGGCTATAACCTGAAACATGCCTATTACAAAGGCATTTTTATACGCTACTTCGGTGGCTCCTTCGGTTTCGGTTTTGGCAAACCATTTATCTACAAACAACAATACAATACCACCAAGTAGTAATGTGATGGCCACTACTAATGCATTTTCTAGCATGGCATCAATATAATCGTTTAGTAAAAAACCAAATATGGCTGCGGGCACAAAGGCCACTCCTAATTTAAAATAAAAATTTAGCGATTGGAAAAAGCGTTTCCAATACAAAACCACCACACTTAATATGGCCCCAAACTGAATAGCTACGGTAAACATTTTTACAAATTCGCTGTTAGAAATACCCATAACAGACGAAGTTAAAACCATATGCCCTGTTGAGGAAACCGGAAGAAACTCTGTTAAACCTTCTACAATGGCCAACACCACTGCTTCAAAAACACCCATGCTACTTGTAGTTGTTTAAATAAATACTAGGCTGCGTTTTTACGCATAATGGCCACAAGCTCTACAATAAAACCTGCCATTACCAATAAAGGTGCAACGGTAAGTTTGGTACTGCTAAAAATATCATCGCTACCACTCATTAAAGTAAAGCCTATAGCAATTAATGCTACTCCTACTATCATCAATAAATAGTTTTGTTTACCAAAAATAAAATATTGTTCGGCAACAGGTTGTGCTGTTTTTTCTGCAGCTTTTTTTATGGTTGATTTTTGCATTTCTGTATTGTTTAGTATAAGTCGTCTATTTTTTGTTTTAAGTAATGATTGGTAGAAATTGCACTACTAATCATGCTTATAATTATTCCTACAAGTATAACAACTGCAAACAATATTGCAAACTGTGTATTATCGTAAAGCAATTCAATACCGCTAATCCAGTTTGGCAAAGCAGATATTACACCCAACAAAAGTAAACATGCAATAATACCACCGTACAAACCGTGCAGCAAACTTTTAATTACAAATGGCTTAATAATAAAGCTATGAGTGGCTCCTACCATTTGCATGCTTTTAATAATAAACCTGCGGGCGTAAAGGTTTAAACGAATAGTATTGTTAATTAGTGTGATGGATATAATTAAAAATATGATACTTAAAACCACTAATATGGTTCCTAATGTTCCTACATTTTTATTAATCTCATCTAAAATATTTTGTTGATAAACAACCTCTTGCACTTCCGGGTTTCTGCGCAATTCTATATCAACCGTTTTTAGTTTAGTGGGCGATGTGTAGCTTGATTTTAAAAACAACTCAATACTTGGCAACAACGGATTGTAACCTAAAAAGCCTACAAAATCTTGTCCTATTTCTTGCGAAAACTGTGTAGCTGCTTGCTCTTTACTTACAAAAGTTGCTCTTTTGGTATACGCCTGCTGTTGCACTTGTGCTAATACGCGCTGCATATCGGCATCGGCCACTTCGGGTTTAAAAAACACTGTTAACTGAAAATTTTCTTTAATATATTGTTGCAGCTTGTTTCCGTTTATGAGTATAAGCCCAAAAAGGCCTAACATAAACAACACCATAGCAATACTAATTACCGATGGCAAAAATGAAACTTTGCGTTTACGTTTTACTTGTGGTTCGTTGGCGCTCACAGTTGTTTTAATTTATTAAACACAAATGTACTAATTAAGTGTAGTACCCAACAACCATAATACTCACACCTGCACGTGGATATAAACACAGCATTTAAATTTGCTTTAAATACTGTGTTAAAAAGGTATAGATATTACACACCCAAGCGCTTTTAAGTGGGTAAGTATAGCCTGCTGGAGTGTAGGAAATCTAAATTTATATTTTCATTTTACTTGGTAAAACACCAACCAACCAAGTAAATCAAAAACGATTATTGATATGCATTTAAAAGTTGTGCCAACAAGGCTTTGGGCGAAAATTTGACCAACTGATTTTGCACCTTACCCTGGTTAATGGTGGTTTGTTGGGCATTTTTTAAGATTACCACCAACTCCTCGCAGGTATCAAAATACAACACGGCATCGCCTCCTACTTCGGTTAGGCTTGATGTATTGGCGACCGCTACATTTATCCCACTGCGCATGGCTTCTAAAACAGGAATTCCAAAACCTTCAAACTCGCTGGCATAAATAGCCATTTGTGCGTTTTGATACAAGGCCGGAAAATCTTCGAATGCAGCCCCCTCAATAAAGTGTACCTTATCGGTTAGGTTATTTTGGTTGATGTATTGATGAAGTTGCTGAGCATACTCCGTTTGTTTACCCACAAACACCATATGCGCACTTACATTGGCTTGATGAAAAGCTTGCAATACCAACAATTGCTTTTTGCGTGGTTCAATTGTGCCAATAGATATAAAATAATGTGATGGTAATTGGTATTTGTTACGCACCACATCCAACTCCTCATTGGTTAATTTTTGGTCAAACTGCTTATCACAATTTTGGTAAACCACTTGTATTTTTTGTGCATCAATTCCTAAAAACGATTGAACATCGGAAGCGGTTTGCGTACTGGCAGCAACAACCACATCAGCATCAACACAAGCTTGTAAAAACTTACGTTTGTATATGCGCCTATCAATTGGTTTATAATACTGTGGGTAGCGTAAAAAAATTAAATCGTGAATTGTAACTATAGATTTGCCGCTAAAACTTTTTATGTTGGCAGGTAACTCATTGCTTAAACCGTGATATACATCAACCCCAAGTTTATTAAGTATACCTGTTACGCCATACGTACGCCAAAGTGCTTTAAAAGTTTTACCTAAAATATTTTGGGGCGATATAATATGAACATTGGCATATCCATCAACCAAACTTGCATACTCAGCCTTAACAGTAGGTGTAAATAAATAAAACACATGCTGCGGATAGGCATCAAGCATACCTTTAATAACAAACCGCGAGTAGTTTCCTAACCCAGTATGGTTATTAAATGCCCGCTTCGCATCAAAAGCAATTTTGAGGTTGGATGCTGGATTTTGGAGGTTAGAGTTTGGAGTTTGCATCACTTGGTTATCCAGTTTTGATGAAGTTTGTTAATCATCTTGCCAATAATATCTATTTTATCTACTAAAAGCTAATGTTCGCTTTCGTTTATGTAATCACACTCTTTAGCAAAATCAAGCCAATTTATTGTTTCGGCAGTAAACCCTAATGCATGAATAAGATGGTGCTTAAACACACCATCATAACTACGCTTTGCCCAACCTTCGGTAATATTAGCCGAAATAGAGCGCGAAGATCTTACCACTTGACTGGTTAACGAATAAACTTCCTCTCGGGGAAATCGCTTGGCTAACTCGAAAATATCCATTGCAACTTCAAAAGATAATTTCCAAACTTCTAAATCTTTGTATGACTTGATCATAACTAATATGGCAATGGTTACATCAATTAAAAATTGAGCTTTGATGGTGTACTAAAACAATTTCAAAAAACATTCAACATCTTATCTCCAGTCTCTAACATCCAACATCTAATCTCCAACATCTAACATCTAACTTCTATTACACCGCTACGCTATGGTCGCGCAATGCATCATTTAACGAAGTTTTTTTATCGGTTGATTCTTTGCGTTTACCAATAATAATTGCACATGGCACTTGGTACTCACCTGCAGGGAATTTTTTAGTATAACTACCCGGAATTACCACACTGCGAGCCGGAACAAGTCCTTTGTACTCAACAGGGGTATCGCCTGTTACATCAATAATTTTAGTACTCATGGTTAAGGTTACTCCTGCACCAAGAACAGCTTCTTTTTCAACCCTAACGCCCTCAACTACTATACAACGCGAACCTATAAAACAATTGTCTTCAATAATTACAGGTGCTGCTTGTACAGGCTCTAAAACTCCACCAATACCCACACCACCACTTAAATGGACATGTTTACCAATTTGCGCACAGCTACCAACTGTAGCCCAAGTATCAACCATGGTTCCTTCATCTACATAAGCACCAATGTTTACATAACTTGGCATCATAATTACTCCCTTTTGCAAAAATGCACCATAACGTGCAACTGCATGTGGTACCACACGTACACCTTGCTCGGCATAATTGGTTTTTAATTTCATTTTATCATGAAACTCAAATGGGCCAACTTCAATGGTTTCCATTTGCTGAATTGGGAAATACATGATTACTGCTTTTTTAACCCAATCGTTTACCTGCCAGCCACCATCAATAGGTTCGGCTGTGCGTAACTTTCCTTTATCCAACATTTCTATTACCTCGCGAATGGCATTTTGTGTAGCTGCATCCTTTAATAATTCTCTGTTTTCCCAGGCTTGTTCTATGGTGTGTTGTAAACTCATGTGATAAAGTATTTAATAATTTTTGAAGCCGTGAAATAACTACTAAGAAATTACTTACACAACTTTAGCCTTACAAAGTATTAAAATTATAGCTTAAACTTGTGGCAAGGTTTGTTGTAATGTGCAACTAAATCAACCCAACAAAAAAAGTTAAGCAATGAAAATTCGTTCACCACGTAAGCCCAAATTAATTGAACGTGCTGCCGAACGCAGCGATTTTGAAGATATTATTAAGCTTTCAAAAATATGTTTCCCAGATACTGACCCTTGGAGCTATGAAATGCTTGAAAGCCAGTTTAAGCTTTTCCCAGATGGCATGCAGGTTATTGAGTACGAAGGGAAAATTGTGGGCTCGGCTGCCAGCCTTATTGTAAGTTGGGATGAGTATGATGATGACCATACTTGGAAAGAAATTTGTGACAACGGATATATAACTAACCACGATGAAGAGGGCGATACGCTTTATGGCATTGAGGTTATGGTGCACCCCGATTACCAAGGACTAAAAATTGGTAGGCGTTTGTATGATATGCGCAGGCAATTGTGTGTTGACAAAAATTTAAAATCGATATTAATTGGCGGACGATTACCTAACTTCCATAAACACTCGGCTAAGTTTGGTATTAGGGCTTATGTAAAGCGTGTTATTGAGAAAAAAATTAAAGACCCTGTTCTTACTTTCCAGCTTTCGCAGGGTTTTACCATACAACGACTGATTAAAGATTACCTGCCTGATGACCACGAGAGTGAAGGCTACGCAACGTTGTTGGAATGGATTAACTTAGATTACATTCCTGAAACAAAAGAGCGAAGCGTATTAATGAAAAAAGTACGCGTGTGTGCTATACAATACGAGTTACGGAAGATAAAGTCGTTTAAAGAGTTTGCCCAACAATGCGAGTATTTTACCGATGTGGCCAGTAACTACAAAAGTGATTTTGCATTATTTCCCGAACTATTTACCACCCAACTTTTATCGTTGCACGAGTATAAAAGTATGAGTCCGGAAGACAGCATACGTAAGCTTGATGAGTACACCGAAGATTACATTAACTTGTTTTCGCGCTTAAGTATGGAGTATAACATTAACATTATTGCGGGTACACACTTACAGGTTGAAAACGATAATTTATACAACATTAGTTACCTGTTTAAACGCGATGGTACTTACGAAAAACAATACAAAATTCATATTACCAGCAACGAAGCCAAATGGTGGGGCGTAAAACCAGGCAACGAGATTAAAGTATTTAATACGGATTGCGGTAAAGTGGCTATTAATGTTTGCTATGATGTGGAGTTTCCGGAAATGACCCGTATAGCTTGCCAAAAAGGTGCTAAAATTTTATTTGTTCCATTTAGTACCGATGAAAAACATGGTCATTTGCGCGTTAAAATTTGTGCGCAAAGTCGTGCGGTAGAAAACCAAATTTTTGTAGCCACAGCAGGCACCATTGGCAACATACCATCGGTTGATAATATGGACATTAACTATGCACAATCGGGCATTTATACCCCAAGTGATTTTGCATTTCCGCCTGATGCTATTGCGGGTGAGTGTAGTACCAACATTGAAACTGTTGTTATTGCTGATTTAGATTTGGCCGCTATTGAGCGTGCGCGCAATACAGGTACTGTTTTAAATTGGAAAGACAGACGTTTAGACATGTACGAAGTACAAGAGAAATAAAAAATAAACAGCTAAAAAAAGTAAGGCCGCCCCGAGTGAAACCTCGGGGCGGCCTTGCTTTTAAAACCATATTCCAAATGCAGATACAATCTCTTGCCTAACATTGGTGTAATCTTTATTGGTATAAAATATCGTTTCTTGTTTGGTGCACAACAGCCCCCTGTACTCTAAACGTAAATAAGAATTGGGCAACGGTTTAACTTGGCCACCTATGGTTACACCAACTAAATTAACACCTACCAATTGATGGTTTTTATTTTGCACAGGGCCAGTTAAAATTTCATCACTATCTTCAAACACCTCACCGCGCATATACAAACCATACTTGCCCTTTTTAAGTTTATACCTAACACTTACTAATCCACTTACCATATAGGCAGTTTTAGTTGTATCAGCAAGTTTTGTATGGGCCTGACTTCCAAAGTTCAATTCGGCTCCAACATCCCAACGTTTTCCTTTAAAGGCATAATAAATGTTATGGTATGTGCGAAACTTGTTTTGTTGTATATCATTAGTTCCAAGCAAATTATTATACGTAAAAAACACCCTTTCCGATGGCTCATAATTAATAGAAAGCCCTACTGTTTTTGAATTATTTACAGCCACAAAACTATTAAACCCATTAAATACATTGGCAACCAAGGTAATTTTACTTGATAAGGCATAGCTTAACTTTGCACCACTTAAATAGTAAGGCTCAAAGTAGGTTGTAGTAGCCACAGATGTGGTCATATTTTCGCGCGGCTGTATCGACTCAAAACCTAAATGCGTGCGAAAATAACCCATATCAAACCACCATTTTTTGCCTAACCTAAAACCAATATTTGCTTCTTGTATATTGTTATATAGTGTAGACCAAGCAGCATCTGGAATATCGCCATAATGCAGGGTAAAAGTGCTACGTAACTTATTGCTCTTATACTTACCCGAAAGCATTAACATGTTTAATCCAAAACTATTATTGCGCGGTGCTACCGTAGGAAATTTCTGATAATTACCCAAGCCCACTTCATCAGAGTATAAAGCGTAATAGGTATCTACATAACCACTCAATTTAAAACCTTTTGAGTTTTCAGATGTATCGAGCGGAGCCATATTCATATAATAGAAAGTCAAATCTTTATAATCTTTTAAATCAGCCGAATCAGCACGTTGCTTTTCTTCTATTCTCAGCACCCTTCCCCAAATCGAATCAAGTGTAATTTGTGCCGAGGCTATATTTGAAAAAAACAGCAAAAAAGCATTGATGCGTATAACGTACAAGCCTATATTTAATAATTTACCACTCATTAATATGTACCTAAATATAAATACAAGATTAACCAAGATTGCTACAAAACAAAAAAGCTCCACATAAATGTGAAGCTTTTTATAGGGTTAAATTTTATTAATTAACTTTAGGCGGAACTAATGATTGCATACCAATACTAATTCCTGTTGTAAGCATGTTGTATTTACCAAGAGTATAATCAACATGCAAGGCAAACACCGTAAACTTAGCTCTAAAACCAACAGTACTGCACAAGCTTGATATATCGCCTGTTACCTTAACGGGGTCTGTTAATTCTTTTACTATTTTAGGATGAGCGTTTGGATCGTTTGCATTATAAAAAGGCGAACCATAAGCCTTAGTAAAATCAAAATTTTCGTTAACCATAGTTATTGGGTAATCACCTTTCATGGTTAAAACTGTTGATGCAGCATAATATCCAACAGAAATGTATGGTGTAAACCAAATCATTTTTTTAGATAAAATTAAATTGGCATTGTAGGCTTTTGACGTAAGTTCAACTGATTGATTGTAGACTTTATTTGGATTTGCATTGTAAGTAGTATTACTACTTGCCGCTGCAGAAAGTGCATCAACTGCTATTGATCCGCTTAAGTTAGTAAAACCTGCTTGAACCGATAAGTCAAAAGGTAATTCTTTCATTACCGGAACCCATTGTTTAATGTCATGCTTTATAGAAACACCAAGCATTTCAACCTTAGCTCCTCCTAAATCTAACTTTGGCAAAAACCTTACACTTACATCGGTTTTTAAACCAATACCAACAGTAAGTTGTGGTGCTGGAACCATAAAATAAGGAACGCCTAAACCTTGTGGTAACTTAGTTGATGTTAACATAGAATCTTGCGTAGCACCAGGGTATCGGCCATAAACACCAACCTCGGGCATTTCACTTGCTTTGCTTGATCCAAAAACGGTTGCAGCAGTAGAGTTACTTCCAACTACACGTGTTTGATTGCTTAACCCCAACGAGTTTACATCAAACGAACGATCGCTTGTTGGTGCAATAGGCACACAAAAACTTACTCTAAAATCAAAACCACCAGCACCAAGAGGCTTGCCTGTATTGTACCATCCACCGTTTAAACCAGTTCCAAACGATTTTAATAAGGGCGATGCATATGCCCCAACTAGTTTATTAGCATCAGATAGGCCTGTGGTTAAAAAACCAGCCATTTGTTCTTGTGCATTTGCAGTGGTTAAGGTAAATATTGCACTTACCAAAGCCACTGATTTAAATACTCTTTTTCTCATACGGGTAATTATTAGGTCTCTCAAAGATGATATGATTTATCTTAAATTCATAAATTTATTAAATAATACGCTGAATTACGTATATAATTGAACGGAAATTATACAGCACATGCGTACACTGCAGAATCTAATTGTGGGGTTTACATTGGTATTTATTTTTACTGCACCCACACAAGCACAAATAAGCAATACTGGTATGACAGACAGAGTGGATTCTGTTGAGCTTGGTAAACTTGTTATCAGCGGATTTGTTGATGCCTATTTAGGTACTAACTTTAATCAATCAACTAATGGAAACCGCATGTATAGCGTTAGTCAAACACGTGTAAACGAAACAAATATTAACTTAGCTTTTGTTGATTTTAAATATCAAAACCATAAAGTACGTTTAAAATTTACTCCCGGTTTTGGTACTTATGTTGATGCAAATTATGCTAGCGAAAAAGGCTCCATCAAAAATTTGATAGAAGCCAATGTGGGTGTTAAACTATCAAACAAAAAAGAAGTATGGCTTGATGCAGGTGTGCTTGGTTCGCCATTTACCAACGAAACTGCCATATCTAAAGATCATTTTATGTACACCCGAGCCATGGCACCTGAGTATGTGCCTTACTATTTAGCAGGTGCCCGATTAACTTATCCGCTTACTACCAAACTTACAGGTTATGCTTATGTATTAAATGGTTGGCAACAAATTTATGATCAAAACAACAGCCTTAGTTTTGCTACCCAGTTGGAATACAAATCGGCCAAAAACTTTTTAATAAACTGGGATACTTATGTAGGTAATGAAAAATCAACGATTTCGCCCGATAATCGTATGCGCTATTTTTCTGACGTGTACGCCATCATCAACCTAAATAAAAAATGGAGTGCTACTACTTGTGTTTATGCCGGTTTGCAACAACGTACCGACAGCATAACGCAAAAACTAAATAACAAAACTTGGTGGCAAGCCAACTTGGTAGTAAAATACATTTTTAACCAACACCACAATTTAGCTGCCCGCATTGAATATTTTGAAGATATGAACCATGTGGTAACCAACTCCGAAACATTTGCCGTAAAAGGTTTTAACAGTTACAGCGCAGGTTTATGTTTTAACAAAAAAATAACCGACAATGCCTTATTTAGGCTTGAAGGAAGGCACTTTTTTAGCAACAGAAATGTGTACTTAAAAAACAATACTCCTACCAATACCAGTACACTTTTAATTACCAATTTAACTGTTTGGTTTTAATACATTAGGCTGCTAAATTACTAACAGTGTAAATGCTTGTGGTATTGTTGATATTTAGGACCAAGCCCTAAACAAATTTGTTGTACTTTTACCACGTGAATTATTTAGATAAATTAAACGAGCCACAACGCGCAGCAGTACAACAAATTGAAGGACCAGTAATGATTGTTGCTGGAGCAGGATCGGGTAAAACAAGGGTACTTACATACCGCATTGCCTATATGCTTGAACAAGGCGTTGATGCTTTTAACATACTTGCATTAACATTTACCAATAAAGCCAGTAAAGAAATGCGCGAACGTATACACAGCGTAGTTGGCAACGAAGCACGCAATTTATGGATGGGTACTTTCCATAGTATTTTTGCGCGCATATTACGTATTGAAAGCGAAAAAATTGGTTACCCACGTAATTTCACCATTTATGATACTGATGATGCCAAAAGCCTTATCAAATCTATTGTGGCTGAAATGAAACTGGATGATAAGGTTTACAAACCTGCTCAAATTTTAGGACGAATTTCGGCTGCTAAAAATGCCTTAATTAAAGCAGCTGCCTACAACCAAGATGCTGAAAACTCGGCCAATGACGAGAGTAGCGGACGACCAAGATTAGGCGCAATTTACAGTGCATACGAAGCACGGTGCTTTAAAGCTGGTGCCATGGATTTTGATGATTTATTGATGAAAACCCATGAGCTTTTGCACAACCATCCTGATGTATTAAACAAATACCAACACATGTTTAAATATGTAATGGTGGATGAGTTTCAGGATACCAACCACGCCCAATATTCTATTATCAGAATGTTATCAAACGTGTACCAAAATATTGCTGTAGTGGGCGATGATGCCCAAAGTATTTACGCGTTTCGTGGGGCTACCATCAAAAATATTTTAAACTTCCACAAAGATTTTCCAGATACCAAAGTATTTAAATTAGAAGAGAATTACCGCAGTACACAAACCATTGTAAATGCCGCTAATTCTATCATTAAACAAAATCGCGATCAAATAGAAAAAAAGGTATTTACCCAAAACGAATCGGGCGACCGCATTAGAGTATTCCGTGCATTAACCGATAACGAAGAAGGTAAAATGGTGGCCTCTGCGATTTTTCAGGATAAAATGAATAAACACCTGAACAATAAAGATTTTGCCATTTTATACCGCACTAACGCGCAAAGCCGAAGTTTAGAAGAAGCGTTGCGAAAAATGAATATTCCGTACAAAATATTTGGCGGCTTATCGTTTTACCAACGTAAAGAAATTAAAGATTTACTGGCTTATTTCCGCGTAATCATCAACCCTAATGATGAAGAAGCACTAAAGCGCGTTATTAATTACCCAACACGTGGTATTGGAAAAACCACTTTAGACCATCTTACAATACTAGCTTCAGAGCACAACAAAAGTTGGTTCGAGATTATGGAAAGCGCACATCAATACGGCTTAAAATCGGCTAATTTATTATCTGATTTTACGTTGATGATTCGCAGTTTTCAAACCATGCTTTTAAAACCTGCTTACGAAGTTGCTATGCATGTAGCTAAGCAAAGTGGCTTGCTAAAATCGTTGTATGATGATAAAACTGTAGAAGGGATTGCACGTTACGAAAACATTGAAGAATTAATAAACGGTATAAAAGAGTTTAGTATTGAAGAAGCTGTAGATGATGATGCCGTTTTGCGTGGCAACACCCTACCCGATTACATGCAAGACATTGCTTTATTAACCGATGCCGACCGTGATAATGAAGAGGATGATGACAAAGTGGTAATGATGACTATACACGGTAGTAAAGGACTTGAGTTTAAATATGTGCACATTGTGGGTTTAGAAGAAAACTTATTCCCATCGCAATTAAGCTTACACAGCCGACAAGAATTGGAAGAAGAAAGACGTTTGTTTTACGTGGCGCTTACCAGGGCCGAAAAGAAACTTACACTATCTTTTGCTACTTCGCGCTTTAGATTTGGCACTATGGTAAACTGCGAGCCAAGTAGGTTTTTAACTGAAATTGATCCACAATATATGATTGTGGAAGGTATGAGCAGCAGTTCGCAAGCAACCGAACAACGTAAACCTTACCAAATGAGCACTTATACCCGTAAACCTGCTCAAACAACTACCAAAGCAGAACCTACTCCTACCGTTTCGGTTCCTAAAAACTTTAAACCTATTACCAAAGCAACACCACAAGCTCAACAATCAATTGATCCTAATTTTGTGGGTGATGATACTTCGTTGTTAGCAGTAGGTATGAATGTAGATCATCAACGTTTTGGAAACGGTACTGTTATTGGTATGGAAGGTGCAGGCGACAACCGCAAAGCTCAGATTGATTTTGGTACACAAGGCAAAAAAATGCTGGTGCTAAAATTTGCCAAACTAAAAATAAACGCATAACAAATTTGGGGTTGATGTGCTATGTAACACCAAACCCTAATTACGAAACAATATAAAGCGAAGATTTTTACCAGAGTGGTAAATGAGTTTGCTTCACAATTAATTAAAGGTATTGATAAGCAAGAATAGTAACTTGCACATAAGGTGATAAACTATGAATTTTAAAGATTTAAACATTAACAACCCATTGCTTAAAGCTTTGGAAGATTTGGAATACATACATCCAACACCCGTGCAAGTGCAAGCATTTCCGGTAATTATGTCGGGCCGAGATGTAGTGGCCATAGCACAAACAGGTACTGGTAAAACCTTTGGCTATTTATTGCCAATTTTAAGGCAATTATCATACTCAGAACAACGCCACCCACGTGTGCTTATTATTGTACCTACGCGTGAGTTGGTGCTACAAGTTGAAGGCGAAGTAAAACGCTTAACTAAATACATGAGTACTCGGGTTGGTGCAATGTATGGAGGCGCCAACATCAATAAACAAAAAGAAATGGTTTTTGCCGGCCTTGATGTGTTGGTTTCAACCCCAGGTCGTTTAATAGATTTGGCAAGTATTGGAGCTATAAAACTAACCAATATTCAAAAATTGGTGATTGATGAGGTAGATGAAATGCTGGAGCAAGAGTTTAGAGCACAACTAAATTCTATTATGGATTATTTGCCAGCCAAGCGTCAAAATATTTTATTTTCGGCAACACTTACCGAAGAAGTAGAAAAGTACTTTGGTGAGTTTTTTAATAACCCTGTAAAAGTAGAAGTTGCAGCACACGGAACTCCGTTAGAAAAAATTATACAAGAAGCTTACTACGTGCCTAATTTTGGTACTAAGGTAAACTTGCTTACTCATTTGTTGCAAACCAACGAAAGCTTAAGTAAGGTGTTGGTATTTGTATCTAAAATTAAAAATGCCGATAAGCTTTTTGAAATGATGCACCAAAATTTTGCTGGTCAATTGGGTTTACTACACTCGCGCAAACCACAAACACAGCGTTTTGATGCCTTGAATAAATTTACCAATAACGAAAACCGAGTTTTAATTGCTACGGATGTGGCTGCACGTGGTTTAGATGTGGTAGATGTTACACACGTTATAAACTTTGATACACCCGATAATCCAAACGATTACCTTCACCGTATTGGTCGTACTGGCCGTATTGGTAAAGATGGTACCGCTATAACATTCATCAACCCAAAAGAAGAAGAGTATATTCCAGAAATAGAAACTGTAATGAATAAACAAATTACAGTACTTGATTTTCCGCAAGAAGTAGCGTTATCGAAATTATTTAGCGATGATGAGAAACCTAAATTACGCGAAAAAAATTACTTAAAAGCAGTTAAACCTGCTGATGAGCGAGGAGCTTCTTTCCACGAGAAAAAAGACAAAAACAAGAAAGTAAATTTAGGCGGTTCGTACAAAAAGAATGGTGGTAAAACTCGTTCGGTAAACCGTAATGTATTGCGCAAACGTGCTGCTAAACGCGGCTAATAAGCATTAAAGAATGAGCATAAAAAGAATAGCAGTATACTGTGGTTCATCGGTTGGCGATGAAGAAATATATAAAACCGAAGCCATTGCTTTAGTGCAAGCCATGCATGCACGTGGATTTGGATTAGTATATGGAGGCGGCAACGTTGGCATAATGGGTATAATTGCCGATGAAATGCTTAGTTTGGGTGGCGAAGTAATAGGCGTTATCCCAAAAAGATTAATGGATAAGGAAGTGGGCCACACAGGCCTTACCCAGCAAATTGTGGTTGATAGCATGCACGAACGTAAAGCTAAAATGTTCGACCTATGTGATGCTTGTATTGCTTTGCCAGGTGGTATTGGCACCATGGAAGAATTGTTTGAAGCATTTACATGGAGCCAACTTGGTTTTCATTACAAACCTTGCGGAGTGTTAAATACCAATGGTTTTTACAAGCCGCTTGATGATTTATTGCAACACATGGTTAACCATAAATTTTTAAAGCAAGATTTTAAAAACATGTTGCTGTTTAAAAATAACGTAACAGATTTATTAAACGAGTTAGAAATTTTTGAGTTTCCACAAACGCTAAAGTGGCATTAGGGTGGGATGTTGATT
>CAZJHS010000042.1:0-25910 GCA_964545895.1 uncultured Chitinophaga sp.
GGTTTAGCTGCCGCCTTTTTAGCTACTACTTTTTTAGGAGCAGGTTTAGCTGCTACTTTTTTAGCTACTACTTTTTTGGGAGCTGGTTTTGCTGCCACTTTTTTGGCAGTTGCTTTTTTAGGAGCAGGCTTCGCTGCTTTTTTTATCACTTTCTTGGCCATAAAAAATTAATTAGCTTTTGATAATTGAACTTTAATTAGGTGTTCGTCTACCTCAATTTCAGCTGAAAGTCCCGTAATGTCACTTATCTCCAGCTTTTCTGCTAAAATTTCGGAGCAAATATATGTTTTATAAGTATTTATAGCACTTGTTATATAATCGTTAGGTGTTAACAGTACATTAATTTTATCTGTTACTTCTAAGTTCGATTCTTTTCTAAGTCCTTGCAGTTTGCTAACTACCTCGCGAGCAATGCCTTCCGTTTTTAATTCGGGGTTGATATCTACATCTAGAGCCACCGTAACTTTACCTTCGTTAGCCACTTTATAGCCTTGAATATCTTTCGACATGATTTCCACATCTGCTATCTCAAGGGTAATTTCATCGCCATCAATACTTATTTTATAGGTTCCGGTTTGTTCTAAAGAGGCAATTTGTTCGGTATTCATGCTTAAAATAGCATCGCCAACCGCTTTCATTTTAGCGCCTACTTTTTTACCTAAAACTCTAAAATTGGGTTTTATTGATTTTTCAATCTCGGCAATAAATTCAAGTTGTTTAACATTAACCTCCGATAAAATTAAATCTTGTACATGCTTAATTTTATCCTTAATGCTTGGATCAACCATTGGTATAAGTATTTTTTGCAATGGCTGACGTACTTTGATGTTTTCTTTTTTACGAAGTGATAAAACCAATGAAGATATTTTTTGAGCATATTCCATTTGCTCTTCTAATACTACATCAATTAATGAGTTATCAGCTACCGCTAAATCAGTTAAATGCACTGATTCGGCTTTTCCGTTTAAGTTTTTGTAAACCCAATCGCTAAAGAATGGTGCAAAAGGACTGCTCAACTGCGAGATTGTTATTAAACATTGGTACAAGGTTTCGTAAGCTGCTTTTTTATCCGCATTCATTTCACCTTTCCAAAAACGTCTGCGGCTTAAGCGTATAAACCAATTGCTAAAATGATCGCCTGTAAACTCTTCAATAGCACGCACGGCTGGTGTAGCATCGTAATCGTCCATTTTTTCGCTTACCGTTTTTATTAAGCTATTTAGTTTGCTCATAATCCAACGATCCAATTCGGTGCGTTCAGCTATTGGTGTTAGGTTATTTTCATTAAACTCAAACCCATCAATATTGGCATAAATAGCAAAAAACGAATAGGTATTGTATAGCGTTCCAAAAAACTTACGTTGACTTTCGGCTACGCCTTCTAAGTCAAATTTTAAGTTATCCCATGGGTCGCTATTGCCTAACATGTACCAACGCGTAGCATCAGCACCATATTTGGCAATGGTAGTAAACGGATCAACAATGTTGCCCAATCGTTTACTCATTTTTACGCCATTTTTATCAAGCACTAAACCATTAGCAATTACATTTTTAAAGGCAATGCCTGGGTTGTTAATTTGTTGGTTAACGGCTTTAATTTCATCGCTACACTCATTTAATAAAACAGCAAGTGTGTGCAGGGTAAAAAACCAACCACGTGTTTGATCTACACCTTCGGCAATAAAATCTGCTGGGTAGTTTTCGGCCAATGGAGTTTGTTGGTTAAACGGAAAATGCCATTGTGCATAAGGCATAGCACCGCTATCAAACCACACATCAATTAAATCAGCTTCGCGGAACATTTTTTCGCCCTTGCTCGAAACTAAAATAACATCATCAACGTATGGTTTGTGCAAGTCTTTCATTTCAAAATCTTGCGGAACAAATCCTGCAGCTTTTGCTTTGGCAATTTCTTCGTGCAACTCGGCATTAGAGCCAATACATTTTTCTTCGCTACCATCTTCGGTTCTCCAAATTGGTAATGGAGTTCCCCAATAGCGCGAGCGAGATAAATTCCAATCAACCAGATTTTCTAACCAATTACCAAAACGGCCAGTGCCGGTATGTTCAGGTTTCCAGTTTATTTGTTTGTTAAGCTCCACCAATTTGTCTTTGTAGGCAGTGGTTTTTATAAACCAGCTTTCTAACGGATAGTATAAAATTGGTTTATCAGTACGCCAGCAATGCGGGTAGGTGTGCTCGTATTTTTCTTTTTTAAATAATTTACCTTCGGTTTGTAGTTTCAGTATAATGCGGTCGTCAACACTTAAGTAATTAATTTTTGAAGTATCTTTAATTACACCCGAAAGTTTTTCTTTTTGCAAATTTAACGAAGCCTCTTTTTCGGCATCAGTTAAATACGCTTCTTTCACGTACTCTTCGCCATATAAAAAAGTACCATCATTAACCTCAGGTAAAAACTTACCACGTTTATCAACTAAAGTTAAACTGCCAATGCCGTTTTGTTTAGCCACTCTAAAGTCATCGGCACCAAAACTAGGTGCAATGTGTACTATACCTGTACCATCTTCGGTAGTTACAAAATCGCCAGTAATTACTTTAAATGCATCACCGTTTTCAACGGTAGCAAAAGGTAATAATTGCTCATAACTTAATCCGGCTAAATCAGCACCTTTAACTTCTTTAATTACTTTAAACGGAATGTTTTTATCACCAGCTTTGTAATCAGCTAAACTTAATTCAGCATGCTCAGCTTTAAAATGTTTGCCAAGCAATTCTTTAGCAAGTATAACGGTGCAAGGTTGGTGCGTGCTTGGGTTGATGGTATTTACTACCACATAATCTATTTTAGCACCTACGGCTAGTGCCGTGTTTGATGGTAAAGTCCACGGAGTAGTGGTCCATGCTAAGAAGTAAGCATCGCCATCAAAAGGTGCATTTACCGCTTTAAACATAGCCACAGCGGTCATGTCTTTTACATCTTTGTAAGTGCCCGGTTGGTTTAACTCGTGCGAGCTAAGACCAGTACCAGCCGCAGGCGAGTATGGTTGTATGGTGTGGCCTTTGTACAGCAAACCTTTGTTGTACAATTGTTTTAAAATCCACCAAAGTGTTTCAATGTAGTTATTGTCGTAGGTTACATACGGATCGTTTAAATTAACCCAATAGCCCATGCGGGTAGTCAGGTTATTCCATACATCCGTGTATTTCATTACATCTTTGCGGCAAGCTTCGTTGTACTCGGCAACCGATATTTTTTTACCAATATCTTCCTTGGTTATGCCTAATGTTTTTTCTACTTGTAACTCCACCGGCAAGCCATGTGTATCCCAACCAGCTTTACGTTTTACCTGAAAGCCTTTAAGGGTATTGTATCGGCAAAAAATATCTTTAACAGTTCGGCTCATCACGTGATGAATGCCTGGCATACCATTGGCGCTTGGTGGTCCTTCATAAAACACAAAAGCCTTTGCACCATTTCTGTTGGTTACACTTTTTTCGAAAATATTTTGCTCGTTCCAAAACTTTAATATTTCCTCTTCAAAAGCCGGAAAATCAAGTTTTTTATATTCGTTGTACTTGCTCATTATACTTAACTGGTTTACTAACAATAAGCCACCATTATTGTTTAACTAAAAGCAGATTGGTGCACTTATTTTTTAGGTGTGCGAAAATAGCACTTATCAACTATAAATGAAAGGGTTGAATTAAGATAACAAAAGGCCAATATTTATTGCGTAAATATTGGCCTTTTGATGGGTTTATGCAGCTAATTGAAAGCTATTCTTCCTCGTCATTATCGGTTGGTTCGGGTTCTAGCTCTACCAACGTACGGCTAAACTCTTCTTTATTGTTGATTGATTTTTCGAGCGATAAAAGGAGAGAAGGCAAGAGTAGCAAATTCATAAACATACCAAATATAAGCGATAGCGAGGTTAAAACCCCTAATGCAATAGTGCCTCCAAAATCGCTAGCGGCAAATATGATAAAGCCTGCAAACAGTGCAATTGCCGTGTAAATTATACTTGGGCCGGCCTCTTGCAAACTTTCGGGTATGGCAATTTTCATATCCCAATTATGTTTTTTTAGCGAGTTTCGGTATTTGGCTAAGTAGTGTATGGTAAAATCAACCACAATACCGTAAGCTACCGAAAATATAATAATGGTTGATGGTTTTAGTCTGATATCGAAAAAGCCCATGATACCCAATGTCATTAACAACGGAACAATATTGGGTATTAATGATATAAGCACCATTTTCCAGCTAAAGAACAAAAAGGCCATCATAATAGAGATAATGATTAAGGCCGATACCACACTTTGTAGCAGGTTTTCAACCAAATAATCGTTTCCTTTTAAAAATATTAAGCTGGTACCTGTTAGTTTCACATCGTACTTTTCTTTCGGAAAAATTTCGTCTACAATTTTTTGTACTTTTTGGTTCAATACTTTCAATTCTACCGAACCAATATCAGCCATTTGTATACTTATGCGTGCTGTTTGATATCCACTATCTACCATGCTTTTCATCAACCCACCACTTACTTCGCCACCTTTAGGAATGTAGCTAATAAGTTCGCCCATATCTAAAGCACTTGGTATAATGTAATATCTTTCATCGCCATTGTGGTAACCTTGATTGGCAAACTTTAAAAAATCAACCATAGAAACCGCTTTGCTAAACTCCGGAAATTCGGCCAGTTCTTTTTGCAATCGGTTCATTTTTTGCAAGGTTGAAAAATCTTTTACGCCATTTTTTCTTTTGGTATCAATTCTAATTTCAAACGGCAAAACACCTTTCAGTTCTTTTTCAAAAAACTTTAAATCGGTAAATACTTTATCCTTTTGTGGCAAATCATCAACCACATAACCTAATGTGCGCACTTGCATACTGCCGTAAATAGAAACAATACAAAGTGCAATGGTAACACCATAAATAACCTTGCGTTTTTCGTACACCCAAGTGTTGCAAAGTGTCATTATTTTATTCAGGCGCTTGCTATCTAAATGCTTGGTATGATTGGCTTTTGGTGGTGGTAAGTAACTATATGCAATAGGTATAAATATTAACGATATTACATAAATTAACATGATGTTTATACCCGATACAATAGAGAATTGATCGAGAATGGCACTGCCCGAAAAGCTAAATACGCAAAAACCTACTGCTGTGGTAACATTGGTTAAAAATAGGGGTAAACCGTTTTTAGAAATTAGCCTAATAATAGCCAACATTTTATTGCCATGGGATCGATACTCTTGGTGGTAAACATTGAGCAAATAAATGCAGTTTTGAATACCGATAATAACCATTAATGGAGGAATGATACCTGTAAGTAAGGTTATTTTATAACCCAGCATATCAATACTGCCCAGTGTTATAATTACACCAATTATTACTACAATTAACGAGAATATTACTGCCGATATAAAACGGAAGAAGATGAAAATAAACAGCGCGGTAACTAAAATAGATAGGTAGGTGAATATTTTAATTTCGTTGGCTACCTTACTTGCATAAACCGTGCGCACGTAGGGCAAACCGCTGTAATGCATTTCAATGCCATGTTTTTCGCCAAATTGTTGGCAATGAGCTTCAATTTCGCCAACCAATGGAATACGCTCTTTGCTATCTAACTTTTTCTTGTTTAAGGTAATAGCTAATAAAGCCACATCGCCTTTTTCGTTGTAAAGTAGGCCTTTGTATAATGGAATTGATTTTATGGTGCGCTTTATGGAGTCCATCTCCACATCGCTGTGCACGTAGCCATTTACTACAGGTTTTAACTCTAACTTGTGCAGGCTATCGTTACGGTAAGGCATGTAAAGGTTAGTAACGGATACTACCTTTTCAACCCCAGCGGTATTGCTAATTTTGTTGTTTAACTCAATTAAGTCGTTAAAAAAATCTTTTTCAAACAGCTTATCCGATTGTATTCCAACGGCTAAGATATTGCCGTCTTCGCCAAAGGTTTGTTTAAACTTTACATACTCAATAAAGTCGGGGTCATCGTTGGGTACAACCTTAGCAAAGTCGTATGTTAATTGCACTTTAGCTGCAAACCAAACAAAAAGTAAAGTAATAACACCCAGTGCTACCAAAAACCAAAAGCGGTTACGTATTACGTAAGTTCCTATTTTTTGCCACATATAAGGGGGCGAATTTAGGGAAATAAATTAGGTACGTGTAAAATTATATTTGTAATGCATATGTAACATTTATCAGCTTAATGCGTTAGGTTTGATGTGAAATTTTTGAGCACTAAATGCGCGTACTATTTTTTGTTTTAACCTTTTTTACCTGTGTGTTTCAGGTAATGGCCCAATATAAAGTGCCTAAAATGAGCACTTGGCGAGTTCATTTGCCGTATCATACCAATAATTCTGTTGCTCAGCACGGAAGCCTAATTTATGTGGGTTCAAACAGCGGTATTTTTATTTACGATTCTGACGAGAACAGTGTGGAGGTATTGAGCAAAGTTACCGGCTTAAGTGATGTGGAAGTAAGTAAGCTTGAATACGACCCGCAAACGCAAACCTTGGTGGTGGTGTATAAAAACACCAATGTTGATTTAATAAAAGATAACAAGGTATACAACATCCGTAACATTTTAAACCAAGCAATAATTGGCGATAAGGCCATTACCGATGTGATGGTTAAAGATGGCATGGCTTACTTAGCTTGTAGTTTTGGGGTAGTAAAAATTGATTTGGCACGCAAACAAATTATTGATTCGTATCAAAATATTGGCCCAGCAGGAAGCATTTTGCCTATACAAGATTTAGCGGTTTATAATAATTATTTGTACGCATCGTCAGGTCGAGGTTTATTCAGGGCTTCGTTAAATGGAGGTAATTTAAGTGATTTTAATTTTTGGCAACAAGTTAATTCCGATTCTACTTTTCATTTGCTTACAGTAGGCAATTATTTATTAGCATCAACCCAAAATAAACTATTGCGTTATGATGGACTTACTTGGGACTCGTTAACGGGTTTATCAGCCACACCAATTTTAAATGTGCGATTTACACAGGGCAAAGTAATGTGCCTACAAGAAGATAGGGCTGTAGTTTATAATGCAGGTTTTACACCGCAAACCTTTTTAATTTATGGTGCTGTTGATGGTGTATTAAGCAATAAAGATTATTACAGTTTGGCTATTAAGCAACAGGGCTTGGTGGTGTTTGATCCGCGTGAAACGATTTATGCTTTTGCTGCTGGCCCTTGGGGAAATACGGCAGCAAAATTTGCTTATTCAGAGAAACGTAAACAATTATTTGTAACAGGCGGAAATGTAGATGGAATAGGCGGTGCAAGTGGATGGAATGCTACAGGAAATAATAGTAAGTATTATGTTTTTGATGGCAATGAGTGGAAAAATGGAAGTCAGCAAAACTCACCTTATGTTGATGGCAAGAAAGATTTTTTAGATGTGGTATGTGACGATAAAAACAACAAAACCTACATGACCTCTTTTGGCTATGGTTTGTTAGAAATTACCGATTTGCAACCCACCAATTTTTATGATACAGCTAACAGTAAACTAGGTTTTTTTGTAAATGAGTTTCCGAATTACCGTCCCATTTTTGCAGCCGGAACTGCCCTTGATGAAACAGGTAATTTATGGGTTACAACTTATGGTGCAGCCAAGCCACTTGCGGTAAAAACACCCACCAATCAATGGTATTCGTTTGGGGTAAATGGTGCAAATAATTCGGTAGGATTTATAGCGTGCGATAATAACTATCCGCGTAACAATAAATGGATTGCCAACAACCGTGGCGTAGGTTTGTATGTGTATAACGAAGGTGCAAACTTAGCCTCAGAAGGCGATGATTTAGTGAAAGTACTAACCCGCGAAAAAGGTAAAGGAGCCTTGCCAAGTACCAATGTACTTTGTATGGCTTTAGATAAAAATGGCGAAATGTGGGTAGGAACCGACCAAGGGCTTTGTATTATTGGCGACCCAACAGCGGTTTTTAGTACCGATAGCAGACGTAGTTATGATGCCCGACAAGTGATATTTAACACAGGGAGTTTTAACAGTATTTTTTTAGGTACTGATGCTATTTATTGCATTAAGGTTGATGGCGCTAATCGTAAATGGATAGGAACCCGCAACGGAGTATGGTTGGTAAGCGAGGATGGATATACCGTAATCAGAAATTTTACAGCAGAAAATAGTCCTTTGTTGGCTAACACCGTTTATGATATTGGCATTTTTGAAGAAACAGGCGAAGTGTTTTTTGCTACCGAAAAAGGCATAGTGAGTTATGCAGGCGATGCCACCAAAGCCGATGATACACATGGTACCGTAGTAGTTTATCCTAACCCAGTTAGGCCGCAGTATACGGGCCAAATTACCATACGTGGCTTGGCCGATAAATCAAACGTAAAGATAACAGACATAGCTGGTAATTTGGTTTTTGAAACCACAGCCAATGGTGGTTTAGCCACCTGGGATGGTCGTAATTTTTCGGGCAAACGCGCTTCAACAGGTGTGTATTTAATATACAGCAGCAATGCCGATGCTACCGAAACTTATGTAACCAAACTGATGTTTATTAATTAACTTGTTGTGCACTAAAAAGTAAATCTTCCTGCTTAAATTTTAGTTATTCTTGCGCTATGCTTACCAAGTGCAAGGCCATTGTTATAAAATGTATTGATTACAGCGAAACCAGCGTAATACTTAAATGTTTTACCAATGTGTATGGCATGCAATCGTACTTAATAAATGGGGTGCGCAAAAATAAAGGCAGCATACGTCCATCGCAATTGCAACCGCTTACTTTGTTGGAGTTAGAAGCCTACCATCAACAAAATAAAAACCTACAACGTATTAAAGAACTTAAGTGTACTCCGTTATTACAACAGCTACATTTTAGCATGATAAAAAGTGCTATTGGTATGTTTATGGGCGAAGTAGTTTATCGCAGTATTAAAGAAGAAAATCAACCCGATGAAGCTTTGTTTGATTACCTATTTAGTGCCATACAAATTTTAGATGTAGAGCAAGAGCGCATTACCAATTATCCTATTTATTTTTTGGTGCAGCTATCGCGGTTTTTAGGTTTTTATCCTAAGTATAATGCAAGCGGAAGTGGCTCATTAGGGTTTAATTTTAAAGATGGACAGTTTGAGCATTACGATGATAAAAATCCATTTCAATTAGATTTAGTTACCAGCCAATTGTTGTTAGAGTTTTTAACCTGCGATTACGCAACCCAACAGCAATTACAAATACATGCGCACCACCGCAAGCAATTAATTAATGCTTTAATTATGTATTACAACGAGCATTTAACAGGCTTTAGTAACATGCGTAGCCACGAGATTTTGGCTGAGGTGTTAGAGTAGTTTTGGTTATAAATACAGGTTATAGTATAGTCTGCAATGGATGTATTTTATATCTTGCACACATGAAAAAGACAATATTAGCCTTAGTTATTATTCTTACTATAGTTTCGTGTAAAAAAATGGATGATCAGTCCCCTGCAAATGAATCAGGATACAAACTTGAGTTTAACCAACAAACTGTAAATGCTGGTACAGGGGAATATGTAACTGTTGGGTTTAAGTTTACATTAGATGGCGTAAGACAAGAATTATATACATTTACAAGTGAAACTGTATTTACTATGTCAGAAGTTGAAAATACAACTAATGACACAACAGGTTTTTTAATTGATTATTCGGATACTACCATGAACTTTATAATGCCAAGAAAGGCGGGTAAATATAAAGTGGCAATAAAAACATCGGTTAATGGGGCACAAAAAGGAAGCCTAACAGAAATAACTTTCATGATTGTAGAGAAACCGATGTATTATGATTTATTATCTAAAAGAATATTTAATCGCCCCCAATTAAACACCAATACAAATACGATTTTATTAAATGGGTTACAAATTTTAGAGCTAAGTTCCAATAGAGTTATTCCTGTTCAAATAAATGAGACAAATCCATTAGCTGTTGGAATTTCGGCTTCAGGCAATTTTATTGTATATGGTTGGGAATCGGGTAAGTTGTTTGAAATTAACCCGCTTTCGGGTAGTGTAGTTAAAGAAGCTAATTTGTCTCCTGGTTTTGATTTTGCTGTTAATGCACGTAATACTATTTATTTTGGAAAGTACATTAATAATGGAACTTCATACGAAGTGCATAAATTTTCTGATAATTGGTTAACTACAGTTTTTCTTGGGACTGAGGCTGGGTCGGGTTTTGATATTGTAAGCAAACCCGATAATGGTTATTTTATGATTAAAGGAGAGCTAATGCTGGATTTTGCAACCGATACCTCGGCATTAGCACAAAAAGTTGAACCCATGGAAAATATGAGTAAATTTACCAGAGATGGGCAGTACTATTATCAGATAGATCGTTGGAATAGTATTTTTAAATCAGTGGATGGTTACAATTGGACAAAAATTGGTAATGCAGCGCCTCCTTCATCGCCAACATATAGTAGCCTCGAAATACATATAATGAACGGCAAAGTATATTGTAGTTACAAGGATTTAGGCGAGATTTATATTTCAAATATTTCTGGCTTCAATTACAGTCTTACCAAAATACCAATACCATACAGAAGAATCTACCCGTTACCATCAAACAGAATTTTATTTAACGCTGCTCAAGGTAAATTTTGTGGCATTTTTTAGAGTAGTTTTTTACAAAAATTAAAGGTGCATGTAGTAGGTTTCGTTTTGTGTATTTGGGTTGATGCTGTGTAAATAAAACCAGTTTTAGCATAAGTAAATTTTGTTGTTATTACATCAGGATGCGAGTAGGGAGTTTCGTTGGTGTTGCCCACGCTGCTGTATACTCTTTTTACTTTTACAACTTGTTGTTTTTGGTTGTAGCTAAAAAATAGCTCATACTTTAACGACCCAATTTTTTCTCTACAAAAATAGGTGATGTTACCTTGGTGGTTGTATTTTAGTTTATCTACTTCAACACCCAACGACCAATGGTATCCAACTACGCGGGTTAATTGTTGTTTGCTATCGTAATCGTGTAAAATCAATCTATCTACCAAGTAATCAAAAATGGCAATTTTATCTACTATACTATCTGGATATGATAGTGCTTGGTGAATGGAATCACGCGCTTCGTAGGGTTCTATTTTGCCTTGATAAGTTGCGATGTAATTATTTAAAAGCGCCTTTACTTTTTTCATATTTATTTCGGTCAGGTTTGAACCTTCCTCCACATCAATATATTTATTTAAGGGTGGTGTAGTGGTTTCAACTGTAACATTAATTGGGGCAGTAAGTTGCCATCTTGAAGTATCATACCAAAAATAAGTCAACCCATAAGGCTTGTCGGGATAAGGCGTTGCTGTAGTATCGTAATGCCTACTTGGGTCTAAGTTGCTAGGTATTGTCCAAGAGTCGCTCGGTGGTTCTAAAAAAGTTAAATGCGTATAAAGTACATTGCGCAAATCTTCGTTAAACACTTCATTTCCGTTGGTAATAAATACCGTATCATCTAAGTTGCCATTAAAGTTTAAGGGAGCCTCCCACAATTTTACCTTGCCATCAATATCTACATAAACACCATATGGGTTTTGTGCAGCAGCCCATTGGATTGCAATTAAGCACAGTATGGGAAGTAGTTTACGGTTTATGAAGTGCAACATACGTATGTAAACCAAACGTAGTTTTAGGAGCTTAAGTATAGTGGTTGGCAGTACTACAATTGCGCACAGTAACTTATGGCTTCTGTTAAAGTAGTTAAATCTATATCGTTTAGTTTTTTAAACTTGATGCAATATCCCGTTACGCTGGCCTTACCAATTTTGGGTGCAAAATTTTGGGCCAAATAGTTTTTATCAGGTATGCCCATTAAGTAAACCGAAATACCCGTGGTATTTGCACTTAATCCAATTTTGTAAAATGGTTTTGTACTTCCATCAGCGTAGGTTAAGGTAAGTGTGCCATAACCAATATTGGGGTTAGCTACCACTTTTTGAGCTTCATTTTTACCATCTAAAAACCACAGCGTACCATTGGGCACTATTTTTATAATAAGCTCGTGCAGGGCTTGCATATCAATTCTTTTAACTTCGGGCTGACTCGCTATGTAGTTGTTTATTTGATTAATTACACTCATGTAGTTTGAGGTTTTTGATTTAATCGAATATAAGTTTTATTGAGAATGATGCATAAATGAAATGTTGATTTATAGCATACTACCTGCAAGTCCGTTAACTGATATTAGACAGGGATAATCGCTCTATTCTCATCACGCAGGTGATGTAGGCCACAAAATGCGGGAAGGGGTGGTTTAACGGTTTGCAGCTACAAGAAGTTGGCGATTTCGGAGACGTAAACTGTCTGCCAGCACTGAACTTGATACGAAGAACAAAGCTTCATTTAACCACTGAACCCGCTTTTTTGCCAAACGCCTGTTAGCAGAGGTTTTTATTTTCTTTTCGTCTTTTCTTCAAGCTTTGGTAAGTCTTTTTTGTATTGTTCTACGTCCCATTTTATTTGCCAATGATTTATATACTCTGACAATGGTCCAAGTCCAACTTCGGCTCTTCTCTTGTCAACATTGTCAGGGTCTTCCAATGGCGAAACATAATAAATTTGCGTTTCAGGGTCACGACCAATTTGACTTCCGTAAATTTGTCTTTTGCCTTGTCCTAAAGCAACTCTGTCTTCAAGAAGTGCTAAACTACTACCTTGTGCTTTACCATTTTTTACAGCTTCTCTCATCATTGGTAAATATTTTTCTTGTGTCGCTTGGTCAGAATGTTGGATTACAAGAAACAAAGTTGAGTTTCCTTGTCCACCAACTACGTCTGCACCCAACCAACCATATTTGTCAAGTATAGATTTTACTTTTATTAAATTTATAGAATCCTTTTCGTTTATGATTTTCCAATGGGCTTTCATTTCTTTTGATTCCCAACCATATTTTTTTTCAATTCCATCAATTTGTTGTCTATACGTTTGGTCTTCAACATGAATACTGTCAAGTATTGCGACCAAAGGTTTGTTCAAGTTGGCTTCTGCCTTTTCTTTGTTCTGCTTAATTTTTTCAAGTAAAGGTTTCCAACGATTGTCGTTGTGCAATGAGTTTAGGTCTGGGTCGGTTGTTATGTGTCCGTAATTGGTGTAATTTGATTTGGTCGCAATTCTGTCAAGTTGAAAAAAGGCACTGTCTGGAACAGCTGCCAATGCCCAAGAGCAAGCAGCATTATATCTGTCGTTTGGTAATCCTTTCCAACCATTTACCTTAAATGCATCAGAGTATTTGTTTGCCGAATTCCTAAAGTCTTTTGCGTTGTAAAGCGAGTCGGCTTTTTTTACAAGTTCAAAATATTCCTGTGGAATGTTCTGTCCAAAAGTCAAGGTTGTAGTTAAAAAAATTGCGAAAATTAATGCTATCTGTTTCATAATTTAAATGTTACGTTGTCTGTTTAAAATCTCTGCTAACTTACTTATTCCCGCACCTTTTATTGTATTTAGGTGCGCAGTATTGTATTATATGCTCAATACTGTGCACCTTCTGAATAAAATTAGGTGCGTGTTATTTTTGTTGATTTACTTTTAATTTATCCAATGGGCTAGCCTCAAGTGCAGACCGAAGCCCCGAGTACTCGGGGTGTTATATTACCCAATTGTTCGGTGCTTATATGTGTGTAAATTGGGGTGGTGTTTGGGGTGTTGTTTCCATAGTAATTTGGATTAAGGTTTATATAACAAATATGGTGAAATTTAGGAAATATGCAATTGGCTTTTAGCGGTTGGAGGTAGAAGATTAGAAGTTAGAGGTTGGATGTTAGAAGTTGGAGATTGAACGTCCCTGATGAGGGTTGACCAAAAATTAGATGATTAGTTAATTAGTTAATGGGAGAGATGAGAGACGAGATTAGGAAACCTCTACAATTGCGGAGTTCGGCTCTCTCCACTATAGTCTATTTGTCGAGAGGTTTCCAATGTCCCTTTTTAAAATAGACATTATTGAACTTCGGAGAGTAAAAGACTAAACAAAAGCTCCACGCGCTTCGATAAGTTGTGGGGTTACTTGTCATGATGTGGTGAGTAGGTTGCCCCATATTAACAATTAGTCTTGCCGAATTGTGTTGGCTCTGGTTCGTTGTTGTAATTGTCCCCGCGTAAGTTTGTAATATTTTCTCCTTGTCTGTATGGTGGAAATAGATTGAATCGTTTTCTTTTATTTCAAATCTAAAATTATCGTATTGCCAGTCAGACTGTTTACCCGGGAAGTAATCTCGATTTACAATGTAATGTCCGTAGTAGTTCTCTTGCTCTAATTTAGTTTTAGATGTCAGCCACTTAATTATCCCTCCAAGCATTATCCCTCCAAAGATTAAACCCCAGATTATTCCAAGGATTTTACCATACAATTTTTGTTTTGTCAATAGCCATGCAAGCAAGAAAAGCACTGTCAACAGAGCCGTTAATGGTAAAAGAATAAAAATGAAAAGTAAATTGAATCCGAATCCCATTTATTGAACTATTAGTTTTCTATTGAGTCGTATTTAAGCTGACGTATAACTAGTTTATAGACGAAGGTTTTCTTCGCTTATCAACCACAAATTTGGTATATAGACGAAGCTGAGTTGCGTAGGGTAATCTTTTTCTTTTCATGAGTTTGGTTATTATTATACAATACTAAATAAAGTATTTGTGTTGGTATATGAAAGTTTTCCTATTAGTGATGTTTTATTCGTGGACACCCACCGCACTTGAGTCATTCAAGCAGGTAATGCAATTCGCTATTAGCATTTGGCGGTTAGCAATTAGTACTTAGGTTTTGGTTCGTGGTTTTTATTACTGACTATGATTGTTGAATAATCCATGAAGGATTCTGAAGGGCAAATGAGGTTTTTGCGTAACAATCAAAGTGAATGATTGCGGGTAGGGCTTGGTAAGCAATTCGGAAGCGCAGCGGCTAGAATTGTGCTGAAAAATCAGGCGCTGTAGATTGTAGTAAAAATATCATAATCCCGAAGCTTCGGGATTGAATTTTTTGCTAACTTTTTGTTTCAAGACAACTGCGTAGCAATCAACGAGGCAAAAATAATTAACAAACACGAGTTAAAAAGTTAGGCCGGTTTGGGGTGGTAACCCCAAGTATTACTTTGCCATTTTTTAACATCATAATTTTACTATTGAAAGTAAATTACAATATGAAAGTTAAACCCGGCTTAGGGATGGAAGCAGTTACCCCCGAGGGTAAGCCTTCGGGGCAGGCGTGTAACGCGTACAGCCCGGTGCAGCCTGTAGCGCAGCGAAACGGCTGCAAAGCCCCAAGCATAAAAAAACCACCTCTGTTAGGAAGTGGTTTTTGGTACAAATAAGCTGTAGTTTATTTTCTTTTCATTACGCGCTCTACAGCGGCAACAATATCTTTGGTATCTAAACCGTATTCTTTCATTAATTCATCGGGTGTACCGCTTTGTCCAAAGCTATCGTTTACGGCTACCATCTCAACCGGAGTTGGTAATTCGCGTGCTAATAATTGGCAAATGCTATCGCCCAATCCACCATTCATTTGATGTTCTTCGGCAGTAACTACTGCGCGGGTTTTGCGCACACTATTTAAAATAGCTTGTGCATCAAGTGGCTTAATGGTGTGTATGTTAATTAACTCAACATTAATGCCTTTTTCGGCTAAAATATGGCCAGCTTCAATGGCTTTCCATACCAAGTGTCCGGTAGCAAAAATGGTTACATCAGTACCTTCGTTTAGCATTAATGCTTTACCAATTTCAAACTTATCGGTAGCACTGGTAAAGTTAGGTACAGCTGGTCTGCCAAAACGTAAATACACAGGGCCTTCGTAATCGGCAATGGCAATAGTTGCGGCTTTGGTTTGGTTGTAATCGCATGGGTTAATTACGGTCATGTTGGGTAACATTTTCATTAAACCAAGGTCTTCTAGTATTTGGTGTGTTGCACCATCTTCGCCCAAGGTAACGCCTGCATGCGAAGCACAAATTTTTACGTTTTTGTTGGAGTAAGCTACACTCTGACGAATTTGATCGTACACGCGGCCAGTACTAAAGTTAGCAAAGGTTCCGGTAAACGGTATTTTATCACCAATAGCTAAACCTGCTGCTAAGCCAATCATGTTAGCTTCGGCAATTCCCACTTGGAAAAAACGTTCAGGATGATCTTTTTGAAATGCATCCATTTTTAATGAGCCAGTTAAGTCGGCACATAAAGCTACCACATTAGGGTGGGTTTTGCCCAACTCGCTAAGGCCAGCGCCAAATCCCGAGCGGGTGTCTTTTACGTTTTGTACTTCAAAGTTTTTCATATATCAACTAATTATTCTTTTTTTCGGTTTGATATTTAATAATAAGGCTAAGTTAATTTAGGGCAAAGTTGGTTACTGCTCCCGAGTTTATGATAAACTCTCTTTCGAAAGTTTGACTGCTGCGGGTGGCGGTTTTTGCACGGTAAATAATTTTATACTTGCCTGGTTGCATAATAATATTGTGTAGTTTATTTTCTTGTGGCAAACGGGCCAACCAAATCATTTCGTTGCGTTCCATTTGGTAAATATCGGCAATGTACTGTTGGGTAAATGCTGATATGTTTAGCCTGCCAGGTTGTGGCATTTCAATGGTGGTGGTGGTGTATTGATCAACACTTACGCCTTTAAATAATTGCCTTGGTAAGGTTTGTACTTCTAAATCGTATTTGCCTACTAAGTATTTTTCTGATGTGTTGGCATTTTGCAAATGCAAAGTTTGCATGGTGTTTTGCTTGCGCACAATGCACTTTAAATCGGTGTAGTTAGTTACGCCTGTAATTTTTAAATACAAGTTTCCTTGTGGTGCATCAATAGCAATAATGTTGTGCTTACCCGGAATAATCTCAACATCATTTTTTTGTACAGGTGGTATGGTATGAACCATTACGCGGTATTTGTAAATGGGATCAAGCAAAATGGTATCGGGCAGGTTACGCTCGTTCATGGTATGCACGTAATTATACATAAGCTGGTTGCTATGCATATCATAAAAACTCATGTTAACGTTGGTTTCGGTAGGTTTAAGGTTAACATCTAATAAATTAACCTGAGCCGTTGTGCTGTTTAATGCTTGCGTAATAACAACGTTTAATACATTGTTAAAACTTTCTTCGGTATTAGCATCATAGTAACGGCCTACACACTCAAAAGCTTTTCTAAAGTCTTCGGTGCTGCCTAAACCAATAACAAATGGGCGCAGTACAACTCCTTGGCTTTGCAATGCCTCTGATACGGCACATGGGTCGCCATCACATTCTTCAATACCATCGGTAATTAAAATAATAATATTACGTACACCGGGTTCTTTAGGAAAATCGTAGGCGGCTTGTTGTAAAGAGTAAGCAATAAGTGTTGTCCCTTTTGGGGTAATATCTTTAAGCTTATCTTTTATTTGTTTGTGGTTGCCATATTTAAACGGAACCTCTAACTTGGTATCTTTACAATTGCGTTGGCCCGGAGGTGCTGTATGCCCATAAACACGTAAGGCTACTTGTACTTCTTTGGCATGCTCTAAGCTATCAACAATTTTGCTAAGCATGCGCTTGGCTACATTAATACGCACATCTTTATCCATGGCAGCATACATACTGCCGCTACCATCAAGCAAAAACAAAATACGCGTTTTGGGTTTTACGTAATTTTGTGCTGTGGTTTGCAGCGTTGTAAGCATCAACATAAAAACCAACATTAAGCTGGCTTTAGTTATGTTTTTAACATTCATGTATAAAGTGTGGTGTTTTACTAATTAGTAATCGGCCAAGGTAGTTGGTAGTTGTGCAAGTGCTTTTTCTAAATCACTATCGCTTGGTGCAATACCATGCCATTTGTGCGAGCCTACCATAAAATCAATGGGTTGTCCCATTTCTGTTTTCATAATTACAAAAATAGGTTTGCCGTTACCAGTTAGGCTTTTAGCTTTTGCCATCGTATCTAATATGTTTTGCATATTATGACCATCCATGTGCAAAATTTCCCAACCAAAGGCTTTTAACTTAGCTTCAATATCAGCGCCAAGTCCAAGCACTTCCATGGTGCTACCGTCTATTTGCTGGCCATTGTAATCAACCGTAACAATTAAATTATCTATTTTGTGGTGAGCGGCAAACATAAATGCTTCCCAGTTTTGGCCTTCTTCTAACTCGCCATCACCCATTAAAGTGTATACTAAACTTTTATCGCCATCTAATTTTTTGGCTAATGCAGTACCTGCAGCAACCGAAACGCCTTGGCCAAGTGAGCCCGATGCAATACGTACGCCTGGTAAATCTTCGGCAGTAGCTGGGTGTCCTTGTAAACGTGAGTGTAATTTGCGGAATGAAGCTAACTCGCTAATGGGGAAATATCCCGAACGAGCCAATACACTGTAAAACATTGGCGAAATATGTCCGTTTGATAAAAAGAATACATCTTCATTTTTGCCATTCATGTTAAACTTTGGGTCGTGATTCATTACCTCAAAATAAAGTGCTGTTACAAAATCAGCACAACCTAAAGAGCCTCCCGGATGGCCGCTTTTAGCGCCATGTACCATGCGAAGAATATCTCTTCTTACCTGGGTTGCTGTTTGTTCTAACGTTTTAATATCTGTCATTGTATACTTGTGAGTTAAAATTAATGCAATTTTGGGTTTTATTGGGTTGATAAATAGGGGTTTGTGTTTGCTTTACCCTTTTTTACCAGTTTCAAAAGTAACACATACCAAGCTTTTTTAGCATTTTTGTTGCTAACATTTTAGCTACATCGTTTATTGCCTTGGTATTGTGCGGCAATGCGTTTTAGGATAAAAACCTAACAGATTATGATTAAACAACTTGAAATTAGCTTGCTGCCCGAGCAGTGTTTTGATGAGGCTACCACATTGGAGTATGTGCGTAAAGTTTCGGGCATTAAAGAAATAACAGGCATACGCATCATGCGTAAGTCGTTGGATGCGCGCAAAAGGCCCATACATTTTAATTTATTGGTTGATGCTTTTATTGAAGAGCAATTGCCTGCCCGCGATTTAGATTTTGATTTTAAAAATGTAAGTAACGCTCCTTATGCTGTAATTGTGGGAGCTGGTCCTGCTGGTTTATTTGCAGCACTTAAGCTAATTGAGCAAGGCATTAAGCCAATTGTTTTTGAACGCGGAAAAGATGTGCGCGAACGCAGGCGCGATTTGGCGCAAATTACCCGACATAATACCGTTAACCCCGAAAGTAATTATTGCTTTGGCGAGGGTGGGGCAGGAACGTATAGCGATGGTAAACTCTACACCCGAAGTACCAAACGTGGTGATGTGGGCCGAATTTTAAAACTGTTTGTAAAGCATGGCGCTGATGAGCGCATTTTATTTGAAGCACATCCACACATTGGTACCAATAAGTTGCCACATATTATTACTGCCATACGCGAAACGATTTTGCACTTTGGTGGCGAGGTGCATTTTAATGCAAAGCTTACTGATATTGTTGTAAAAGATGATGCTGTTGCGGGTGTGGTTATCAACCAAAATCAAACCATACCAACCCAGCATGTAATATTGGCCACAGGCCACAGTGCCCGCGATATTTTTGAATTGCTACATACTAAACAAATTTTGATTGAAGCTAAGCCTTTTGCTTTAGGTGTGCGTATTGAGCACCCGCAAGCATTAATTGATAGCATACAATACAAGTGCGATACGCGTGGGCCTTATTTACCTGCAGCAAGTTACAGCATTGTAAACCAAAGTTTGGGGCATGGGGTGTTTAGTTTTTGCATGTGCCCAGGCGGAATTATTGCTCCTGCGGCTACTGCTCCTGGCGAGATTGTGGTAAACGGATGGAGCCCAAGCAAACGAAATAATGAGTTTGCTAACTCGGGTTTGGTGGTAAGTATCGACCCAAAAGATTTTGAAAAATACAACGAGTTTGGTCCGTTAGCTGCACTTAAGTTTCAGCAAGCGGTAGAACAAAATTGTTTTGCAGCTACACAAAGTTTGCAAGCTCCTGCGCAACGTGTGCTCGATTTTGTAAACAAAAAAACATCAACCACATTGCCTAATTGCAGTTACTTACCGGGTTTACAATCTCACAATTTAGATGAGGTTTTGCCTAAGTTTGTAGCGGCAAGTTTGCGTGATGCTTTACAAGCTTTTGGAAAAAAACTAAAAGGATATGTAAGCAACGATGCGGTGATGGTAGCAACAGAAAGTCGCACATCGAGCCCGGTACGTATACCACGTAATAAAGAAACGTTGGAGCATCCGCAAATTAAAGGTCTTTACCCATGTGCTGAGGGTGCTGGCTATGCGGGCGGAATTATAAGCGCAGCTATTGATGGCGAAAATTGTGCAATGGCTGTTTTACAAACGGTTGGCCGTTAATGGCCATTTATATTTACCTTCCATAATCATGAAAATAAATACGATATTATTTTGGGTACTGGCTATTTGGGTTACAAAAGTAAATGCCGGAACCATTAATTTAAGCTTAAGTAGTTTACCAGCTTTTGGTAATGTTTATGTGTTTAATAGCAGTACTAGTCAGTACTATTTATTAAACGCTACTGCATTAACAGCACCATTAGAAATAACTGCGCCAAGTGGTTTTGAGGTTTCGCTCAATTACAAATCAGGGTATGCAGAAAAAGTGGTACTTAATGCTATTGGTGGAAACATTACCAATAAGTTGGTGTATGTGCGTTTTTCGCCATCGGTAGTTGGTACCGCTTCGGGTAGTGTAAATCATACCAGTGTTGGATCTAGTTCGGTAAATATAAATGTAGCTGCCACAGCCATTGCTTGGGCTATACCTGCAAGTTATTACAGCACTGTTAATTCACAACTTGGTGCTGCTTTAAAAACGGTACTTTATAATAAAATATTAGGTCATACTACACAAAGCTACACGCCAGGTGTTTGGAATGCTTACAGCACAACAGATAGGTATTTGAATGATAGCGTTTGGGATATTTATGGTATGCGATTAGATACCACATCGCCCTATACTTTTTACATGGTAAATAATCAATGCGGCAGCTACAGTATTGAAGGTGATTGTTACAACAGGGAACATTCATTTCCGCAAAGTTGGTTTAATAATGCATCGCCAATGGTTTCGGATGTGCATCATATTTTTGCTAGTGATGGTAAGGTAAATGGTATGCGTAATAATTATCCATTTGGGTTTGTTAGCAATGCTACCTACACACCTGCTTATGGTGGTAAATTAGGTACAGGCAGTAATTTTGGTTATGTTGGCACCGTTTACGAACAAATTGATGAGTATAAAGGCGACTTTGCTCGGGCTTATTTTTACATGGCTACCCGTTACGAAAATTTAATAGCGAGTTGGAATGCCTACGGAAATGCAAATGATGTTTTAGATGGTACTTCATATCCCGCCTATGATGCGTGGTTTTTAAATGTATTGTTAGCTTGGCATAACATCGATCCGGTGAGCGATAAAGAAATAAAAAGGAATAATGCCATTTACGCTATTCAAAACAACCGTAATCCGTTTGTTGATAGCCCACAATTTGTAACAAAAATTTGGGGTGGAGCCTTACCCGTAAAACCCAATGTAAGCGCATCAAACCTAACTATTACCAATATAAGTAATACCAGTGTTAAACTTAACTGGACAAGCGGAAATGGTTTTAGGCGCATGGTAATTGTTAAACCATTAACAGCAGTTAATAGTTTACCTACAGATACTGTGCATTATTTAGCCAATGCTAATTTGGCTGTTGCACCGCAAATAACAGCGGGCAATTACGTGGTATACAACGGAACCGGAAGTGCTGTTACTATTACTAATTTGCAAGCCGGTGTTAATTATTACTATGCCGTGGTTGAGTATAATGGTTGGTATAACACCACTAATTATTTTACTTCGGGTGTAAGTTTAATAAATGGAGTAACATTGCCTGTAAGTTGGCTAAATTTTTCGGGTAAACGTAATGAGGTTGGGGTTGATTTAAGTTGGCAAACCGCATCAGAAAAAAATAATATTGGTTTTTATGTGGAGCGCAGTGCAGATGGAAAAGTATTTGATGAAATTGGTTTTGTGCGCGGGCAATTAAATGCAAACACGATTAGTAATTATGCTTTTACTGATGAAAACGCAGCATACGAATTGACCTTGTTTTATCGTTTAAAACAAATTGATGCAGATGGTCGTTTTAGTTATAGTAATGTTATTGCCATTATGCCTCAAAGCGAGGTTTTAGCACCTAATATTTACCCCAATCCTGTACAAAATAAATTGTATATAAAATTTAAAGAACCAATAGGTACTTCTATTTCGTATATGGTTACAGATTATACAGGTAAATTAATTAAACAAGAATATGAGCAAGTACCAAACAACGAAAATACTGTTGTGGTTAATAACAGTGATTTGCATGCAGGGGTTTATTTCGTGCAAATCGAATTCAACCACCGAAACTACCGCTTCAAATTCATTAAAAACTGATACTGTTATGCAACAAGTAGAAATTAATAAAACAGACGAAGAGTGGCGTAAACAATTAACACCCGAGCAATATACGGTGTTGCGCCAAAAAGGTACCGAACGACCATTTACAGGCAAGTTTGAAGACCATTACGAGCCCGGTGTTTATACTTGTGCCGCTTGTGGCAATGAGTTGTTTCAATCTACAACAAAGTTTGATGCAGGTTGTGGCTGGCCAAGTTTTTACGAGGCTTTAGATAAAACTAAAATTATTGAAAAGCTGGATAAATCGCATGGCATGATGCGCATGGAAATTATGTGTGCAAAATGTGGTGGCCACCTTGGGCATGTTTTTAATGATGGCCCGCAAGATAAAACAGGCTTACGCTATTGCGTAAATTCGGTATCGTTAGATTTTAAAAAGAAAGACAGTACTGGAACCAAGTAAAATTATTTTTAAGGTAAGCTTTTGATGTAGCTAATTATATTGTCGTTATATCCAGAGAAAATTTTGATGATTTTAAAGGTTTTATCCAACACAAATACCTTTGGATAACTAGTTACTTCGTATTTCTTCAAAATACTTCTATTGCATAAGTATGTTTCAAATGGAATGTTACTGTTTTTAAGATGATCTTTAATTTTTTCAGGATCTTTATCTATAGCATTCAGTGTAATAGGTTTTATGTTTTTTTGATTAAGATAGTCTAATTCTTTGGTTAAATTCTGATGCAGTATCAGGCAAGGAATACAAGCTAGATAAGAAAAGTCGATTATATAGTAATTTGCTTTGAAATACTTTAAGGTTGTTGCATTTCCGTTTAAAGTTGTAAAAGAGATATTATCGAATTTTTGGAGCAGAAGTGAGGAATCATTTTTGTCAAGGTTTCGGTCTGCTGTTTGTTTGTCCTTAATTCTTGAAATTTTTATAGGTTGATTTTTTAGTAATATAGAATCAATTGCATTTGGAAACTTAATCACTTGGTTAATTTTGATTTTGTTGTAAAATCTCCCCATGATTTTATCTGTTCCATACCATGTTTCCGCTATTGCTGATGAGTCATATTTATTGATGAAAAGCTCCTTTGTGAATGATTGTGTAGTTGTGTCTATTTTTTTTAACGTGTAAGAAAATTTATATAAAGAATCATACTCCTGAAATGAGATTGGAATGCATTCTTTTTCGATAAAGTTATAATAGGAGTTGAAATAAGGGCCAAATAACTCGTTAATAGTTCCCCGGTGTTTATAATTAGTAAATAGCGTACTGTTTCTAACTTCGTAGTAATATACACCAGATGGCTCGTCAATTATATACGAATAATTGCGCGGTGTTACAACTCTAAAGTAGCAAAAAGAGTCTGTTTGATGAACATAAGCATGACAGTTTTTTTGATACACAGTATCCTTCGTCCCAAATGAAAGGATTGTTCGTTCGAAATTAATATAGTAAGATTTTAGAGAGGTGTTTTTATCCCTTAATATTGGGGAAATTGAATGGTTGTTTTGCGCGATTAGTTTCATCCCGAAAATAATCAAAAACAAAGTATGTATGAAAATGGCCTTCAAAACTCAACTGTTACATGAAACCAAGTTAGTAGAAAATTTATAGTTTACCAAATCACAACCAGCATACAATTTGGTTACATCCTTCACTTTTTTTATTAACGCATATTTTGGTTAGGTTTGAAACCATGGATAATCGCAAAATACTTTTTGCCCTATTGGCTTTGTTTTTTATTGATAGCAGTTTGCACGTACTTAATTGGTTTGAACTGCTTAGTGTATCAACCTATATTTTACATACCGTAAGATGGATTTTTATTGCTGCATTAGGTTTTTATGCGTGGCGTAGCAAAGCCCTTACCATTTATATTTTATTGTGTATGTTTTTGGGTATTGAAGTAGCCGAGTGGGCTCCACAAGCAGCCAAAGAACTTAAAGTGTTTAGCGATATTTTTCTGCGTTTAATTAAAACCATTATTGCTCCCTTGCTATTTAGTACTTTGGTGGTGGGTATTGCTGGCCACAGCGATTTAAAGCAAGTTGGTCGTATGGGTATAAAATCTATTGTGTATTTTGAAGTAGTAACCACCATTGCATTGTTTATTGGTTTGGCTGCTATTAATCTTTCCAAAGCAGGTGTGGGCTCAAGCCTAACAGCCCAAACCGAGCAAGTAGATAAAGCCAATAAACTGTTGGAACAAAAACATTCGCACCATGTTATTTTAGATATTTTTCCAGAGAACATTGCCAAGTCAGTAGCCGAAAATCAGATTTTACAAATTGTAATTTTTAGCATTTTGTTTGGTATTGCACTAGCCCAAGTAAAAGGCGAGCGCAAAGATAAAATGGTGCATGCCATTGAGGGCTTGGCCGAGGTAATGTTTAAGTTTACCAACTTGGTTATGTATGTGGCACCACTAGCAGTGGGCGGTGCAATTGGCTATGCCGTGGCTACTATGGGTTATGGTGTTTTACACGATTTATTAAAGCTATTGGTAACCTTATATGTAGCGCTTATCTTTTTTGTATTGGCCGTATTGGTGCCAATTGGTTTGTTGGTAAAGTTGCCATTTAAAAAGTTTATACAACACATTAGCGAACCGCTTTCTATTGCGTTTGCTACCGCAAGTTCGGAAGCAGCTTTGCCTAAAGCTATGGAAAATTTAGAAAAAATGGGCATACCTCGTAAGGTGGTTGCTTTTGTTTTACCTACAGGCTTTAGCTTTAATTTAGATGGTACTACTTTGTACCTTTCATTAGCTTCGGTTTTTGTGGCGCAGGTTTGTGGTATTGAGTTAAGTATTGGTCAGCAAATTTCTATGTGCTTGGTGTTAATGTTAACCAGTAAAGGTGTAGCAGGCGTGCGTGGTGCATCATTTTTAATATTGGTAAGTACGGTTTCATCGTTGGGGCTCGATCCTCAAAAAGCATTTGCTATTTTAGCCATTGATGCGTTTATGGACATGGGACGTACATCAGTAAATTTAATTGGAAACTGTTTGGCCACTTATGTAGTAGCTAAATGGGAAGGCGAGGTTTAATTTCAATGATAATTTGAATATGATAAAACCAACCGATACTCAATCGTACATCAATACTTTTGATGGTGATGTAAAACTTAAGTTGGAGCAAATAAGAGAAGTAATTAGAAAAGCGGCTCCTCAATCACAAGAAGTAATTAGTTACGGCATGCCCGCATATAAACAACATGGGGTATTGGTATATTTTGCTGCCGCCAAAGAGCATATCGGGTTTTATCCAACACCTGCACCAATACAGTTTTTTGCCGATGAGTTAACAGAATATAAAACATCAAAAGGAGCTATACAGTTTCCTTACAATAAGCCATTACCTGTTAGGTTAATTACTAAAATTGTTAAATATAGATTAGCCCAAGATTTAGAAATACAGGCTTTAAAAAAGAAAAAGTAGGGAAGGCTACTCGCGCGTAAAACGCTCGCCTTCGTAGGCAATAAAGCTGTTTTCAAATTCACTTCTGGTTT
>CAZJHS010000043.1:0-25845 GCA_964545895.1 uncultured Chitinophaga sp.
TTATAATCAATAAATTTATTTAAGTTTCTACTTTCTAAATTAAAACCAACAAAAAACCCTGCAAAACAAACGTTTACAGGGTTGATGTAGTCCCAGCAGGATTCGAACCTGCGACCTACGGTTTAGAAAACCGGTGCTCTATCCAGCTGAGCTATTGAGCCATTAAATTATTTTAAGGTTTGCAAATGTAAGGATTGTGGTGGTGTTAGGCAAATTTTTTTCGTATTTTTACACCAATAATTTCAATATGATTCCAAAGAATAAAATTGATGAGATAGTTGATGCAGCTCATGTTGAGGATGTAGTAGGTGAGTATGTGACACTTAAAAGACGTGGTGCTAATCTTACTGGCTTATGTCCATTTCATCAAGAAAAATCTCCATCTTTCAGTGTTTCACCTAGTAGAGGTATATACAAGTGCTTTGGTTGTGGTAAGGCTGGCAATGCGGTTAATTTTGTTATGGAGATTGAACAACTTAATTACATTGAGGCTTTAAAACATTTAGCGGGCAAGTATAATATTGAATGGCCAGAGCAAACAATTTCGGAGGAGGCTTTAGTTGAAGAAAAGCGTAAGGCTGGTGAGCGTGAGAGTTTGCAAATTGTAAATAATTTTGTAGAAGGCTATTTTCATAAAATTATTAATGAGGATGAAGAGGGGCGTGCAATTGGTTTAAGTTATTTTGAAGAGCGCGGGTTTAGGCCTGAAACAATAGCGAAATTTAAATTAGGTTATGCAAAAGATGGTTGGGATTATTTACTTAAGGAAGCAGAATCGAGTGGCTATAATTTAAATTTTTTTAAGTTAGGTGGCTTGGTAAAGGAAAATGAACAGGGGAAACTTTATGATGCATATAGAAACCGTGTTATTTTTCCAATTCATTCAATTAGTGGAAAGCCTATTGCCTTTGCAGGACGTTATTTAATTAAAGACCCTAAGAGTCCGAAGTATGTAAACTCGCCAGAGACTCCATTATACCATAAAAGTAACGAGCTGTATGGCTTGTATTTTGCCAAACAAGCTATTAGTAAACAAGGAGTAGTTTATTTGGTTGAGGGGTATACAGATGTTATTAGTTTACATCAGGCTGGTATTGAGAATGTAGTTGCTTCATCGGGTACCTCATTAACCGAAGGGCAAATAAAGTTAATTAAGCGATTTACTAATAATGTTTGTGTTTTGTATGATGGTGATGCAGCGGGTATTAAAGCTTCGTTGCGTGGTACCGACATGTTGCTAGAGGCTGGACTTAATGTAAAAATTGTATTGTTTCCGGATGGTGAGGATCCTGATAGTTATTGTAAGCGAGTTGGCCCTGTGGATTTTGCTTCTTTTTTAGAAGAGCAAAAACAAGATTTTATATTATTTAAAGCAAGATTGTTGCTTGGAGATGTTGGCAACGATCCGCTTAAGAAGGCTGAAGTTCTTAAAGATATTGTAGACAGTATTTGTAAAATACCTGATGCTTTTAAGAGAAGTACTTTTTTACATGAAACTTCAGTTTTGTTAAAAGTAGATGAGCAACTACTGATTAACGAATCGAATAAAATATTAAGGCAAAAGGCCCAAGGTGAAAATAGGGTTTCGCGCTTTGAAACTTTACCCGAAGTTAGCGAACAAGAAGAGTTAATTGAGGCGGTGCAAGATTTGCATTTGCAGGATGTACAGGAAGTTGATTTGATAAGAGTTTTACTTAGTTATGGTGATAAGCCGTATAATGAAAATTATGCAAGTGTGGCATCTTTTGTTTTACATGAATTGGCTCAAGAAGAAATTGATTTAGAACATCCGATTGCTGCACAAATTTTGGTCATGTTACATGATCAGCTAACAGTTAATGATATCAACCTGAATGTATTTATAAGACATGAAGACCCAATGATAACAACTTTTGTTGCTGATGTATTGGCTCGTGATATAGAAATTAGTCCGAATTGGAATAAGAAATATGATATGTTTATTGACCCTGTTGGGTACAACTTTAAAGAGGATGTGGATTCGGCCCTTTTAAGATTGAAAATTAAGCATATAGAAAAGTTGATGAAGCATAATCAAACTGAATTGGAAGAGTTTGAAAAGAAACAGAACATTGAGCAAGTAGAAATGCATATTCAAGTACATATGCATTTGGTGGAGAAACGACAAGAGTTGGCCAAGAAGATTGAAACAACGATAACTAAATAAATTTTTTATTCGAGTTGAGGTGATTTATATTTGAACATACTATATGGCGTTATTAAATAGGGGATTATTTTTTTTTAGTTTTATTGCATTTTGCTTTACAGGGTTTGCACAACCGGTGGCCGATTTTACAGCAAGTAAAGTATCTGGTTGTAGTCCGTTGAGCGTTCAGTTTACCGACTTATCAACTGGATCACCAACTTCGTGGAGTTGGAGTTTTGGTAATAGTAATAGTTCAACACTTCAAAATCCATCGGCAACTTATGTTGTACCAGGAACTTATACCGTAAGTTTAACTGCAACAAATGCATCGGGTAATAACACTAAAACAAAGGTTGCTTACATTACAGTATTTAATACACCTATAGCTAACTTCAATAATTCTGTTACAGGAGGTTGTGTGCCATTAAACGTTCCGTTTACTGATGCATCAACAGCTGGTAGTGCACCAATTACAACTTGGTTATGGGATTTTGGTGATGGAAATATTGGTACTACACAAAGTCCTGCGCATTTGTACAGTGTAGCTGGTTCTAAAAATGTATCGTTAACAGTAACTGATGCAAATGGATGTTCGAGCACTGCAATAAAAAATGGAATTATAAATGTTACCCAATCTCATACCGTAGATTTTACAGTTACTAACCCAATTGTTTGTAAAACACCATCGTTACATACTGTTACATCTACAGTAACTCCACCAAATCCTAATTACATTTATGAGTGGGCAACAAGTGGAGGGATTAATGCTAATACGCCATCTTTTATAGTAAGTAATATACAAAATGGCGCAACGCGTATTTGGTTAAAAGTAACCTCACCAAGTGGATGCGAAGCAACTGCTGTTAAAGATGCTGCCATATATGTAGCAAATTTAAAGGCCGATTTCACTTCACCTGCTGTTTCGCCTTTATGTAGTGGGGTAAATTTAATTTTTAACAATACAAGTACTCCAGATACATCTGTTATAAATTATAATTGGTATGTAAATGGAGTTAATGTTTCATCAAGCAAAAATTTAGAGCGAGTATTTGCGCAAGGAAATCATTTGGTAAAACTGCAGAGTTCATTTTCTGGATGTTCTGATACATCGAGTAAAACGATTGTTGTTAATCCAAGACCTGTAGCATCATTTACATCACAGCCTAATACCATTTGTTTTGTACCTGTAAAAATTGGTTTTGTAAATACAAGTAGTGGTAGTAGTTTAACCTCGCAGTGGAATTTTGATAACCTACAAACATCAAACAATACCAACGACTCGGGTTTGTTTTTAGATTTACGCCCGCACAATGTAAAACTTGTTGTTACCAATAATTTTGGTTGTACAGACACCGCGGTAAATACCATTGATGTGTTGAGTTTAAACGCAGTAGTAAATGCATTAAACTTAAAAAAAGGTTGTACTCCGTACACGGCTAATTTTGGGGTACTAAATGCTGGATTGTTTACTACATTTAAATGGATTCTTGATGGAAATTTATTAGATACAACTTCAGGGTTTACACAAATTATATCTGATACAGGTGTACATGTAATGAAACTTATTGCAACCAATGCTAATGGATGTACTTCTGTTGTATATGATACCGTTTTAGTTGGGAGCCACATTACACCCGACTTTACATCAAACAAACAAACAGGTTGTTTTAATGGATTTAGCCCTGTTCAATTTACTGCAATAGAAAACAGTGGTTTGCCTAATAATGCGCTAACTTTTTTGTGGGAGTGGAAAAGTGGTAGCTTAATACAAAGAAATCCGAGTATTAATTTTAGCGATACTGGTTCGTACGATATGAAACTTACTCTGATTTATTTGGGTTGCGAAACCGAGGTATTGAAGAGTAATTACATAAACATTTACCCTGCAAAGGCTGCTATGAATAATCCTGTCACCACATGTGGTTCGGATTCAGTGTTATTTGACGCAGCTTCATCAAACGGGAAAAATAAATTTTACTGGGACTTTGGCGATACAACATCATCTACCTTACCTGTTGTAAAACATCGATATGTTAACTTTGGTATTTACCAGGTTAGGATGGTAGTTGTTGATACTTCAACAACATGTTCGGATACATTAAATACAACGGTTCAAGTAGCGCCACCTCCAAGTGTAGATTTTGTGGTAAATGATTCGTTGGGTTGTGCTCCGTTATTAACTAAACTTCATAATAAAACATTAGTACTTCCAGTAAACTATCCAATTGTAAAGGTTGATTGGCTTTATACTACAGCACAAACTACACAAGGTAATGATACTAGTGTTTATTTATATGCCGGAGGTTACCATGGTTTACGCATGACAGTTACCGACTCTCGCGGGTGTACTTACAGTGCATATAAAGATTCTGTTGCATTAGTGCCAACAGCAGATTTAAAATTAACCGCAAGTCCAACCAAAGGGTGTGTGCCATTATTGGTAAATACATTTGATAGTTCTACCGCCACATTTCCAATTGTAAAACGCAAATGGTATTGGGATGCAGGAGTTGATACTACTTCAACGCTTTCTGGTACATCTGCCTCACACGCTTATAATCAGGCAGCGGCTATACAAAAAGATGGTTACACCTTAATTTTTGAAATAACAGATTCGCTGGGATGCGTTTTTGATACAAGAAAAAATATTATTCCATCAAAGCCAGTTCCTAAACTTAACTTAAGCAAGCAAGTTTATTGTGGCGGTCAGCAATTAATTACCACAGCCGATACTTTAAGCAATAACGTATACAGCCCAGCAACTTATGCTTGGGAAGTTGGTTCGTTAACAAGCACTGGATATAACTTAACACGTAACTATAGCCAAGCCGATACCACCTTGGTGTATAAACTTATTATAACAGATGCTAATGGCTGCATTGATTCTGCTGAGACATTAGTAAATGTAAAAAATCGCAAACCTCAAATTGGATTTTTTGCAACACCTCAGGTACGCGATTGCTATTTACCCATTATACCCGTTACATTGTTTGACACAACCATAAATGGTACAGCTGGAGTTGCCAGTAGATTGTGGCGAGTAGGAGAGAACACCAGTACATTATTAACACCTGCATTTGTGTTTTCAAAGCCAGGGAAATACAACGTATCATTAACAATTACAGATAGTGCAGGTTGTATTGATTCACTTTCAATACCAAATTATATTTTCTTAGGTGGCCCAATTGGTAATTATAGTATTACACCAAAAGTTGGTTGTGCACCAATGGGCGTTCAGTTTAATGTTCAATCGCCTAATGCACTTTATCGTATTTGGGATTTTGGTAATGGTTTGGTTGATACACTTGATGCCTCATCATTTACCTATAGTTATACCGATGCAGGTAAAAGTGTGCCTAGGTTAACCTTGGTTGATAGTAGCGCACTATGTGCTTATGTGTTTGATGCCATTGATACTTTAACAACATATGCTACACCAGATGTTCAGTTTACCTACGATAAACGTATGATTTGTTATCGTAATGAAGTTTTGTTTACTAATCAAACACCAAATAAAGGTGCAATTTCAAAATGGAAATGGTTGATTCATGGGCTTGATTCGTTTACCAATGTTGGCCCATTAAACTATGTGTTTAATACTGGTGGATTATTTACCGTAAGCTTAATGGCTACTGATACCAATGGATGTTCGGATACCTTAACCCAACATGAAATTATTGAAGTGTTTTCGGATACTAATCCTCCACCTGCACCCGATGCATTTGTAGCAACTGTAGTTGATGATAACCACGCGGCATTTACGTTTAAGTCAATATCAGCACCAGATTTTGTAAACTATAAATTATACTACAATTACAACGCTGGCATTCCTAGTAACTCAACAGATATATACGCTTCGTTAGATACCGTTTTTATACAGGATAACATAAATACATTAACTAACCCTTACAGTTATGCTGTATCGGCAGTTGATGTTTGTGGAAACGTAAGTGATACTTCTGTGATGCACACTACTGTTGAGTTAACTGCTCGTGCGCTTACCAATGCTGTTGGTTTAAAGTGGAATCCTTATGCTGGTTTTGCTGCTATCAAACAATATGAAATATGGCGTAATAATCCTGATTCGGGAACCAATTTTGTTAAAATTATTTCACTAAGAAGTAATCTAACCCAATATATAGATACAACGGCAAGATGTTTTACTACCTATTTGTACAAAATTAAAACGGTAAGTGGTATTGACAACACTGTTGTTAGTTGGAGTGATACTAGTGGTGCAAGCCCTGTATATTTGACTAACTTACCTGGCACCGATATTTTTACAGCAACAGTAATTGATGATGATTATGTTTCGTTGCAATGGATGAAGCGTGATGCAGATGCTCGTTTTAAGTATACCATTTACCGCATGCGCGATGATGAAACTGCCTTTACTTATTACAAGGAAGTAACGGATACCTTTTATAACGACCACAACGTAGATGTAGATGCTCATAGTTACAGTTACATACTCTATCTAAAAGATGATTGTGGTGGTTTTAGTAATGCATCAATGCCTGCAAAAACTATTTTGTTAAAGGCCGGATTAGCTTTAAATGATTTGCAAAAGTATGATCCTTATTTAACCTTTAATAAATACACGTATTGGGTTAATGGCGTAAATAAATATAAGGTTGATTTTATTTATGATACCACAGGTGTGTTTTCTGGAATTGCAGATTTATCGCCATTTGATACGAGCTACCTACACAAATACAATAATTTATTACAACGCGATTATTGTTACAGGATTACCGCTTTTGAAAACGGAGGAAATTTAGCCACCAGCCAATCAAACGTATCGTGTATAGAAACCAAACCGGTAATGTATGCACCTACAGCATTTACCATAAATAATGATAATATAAACGAACGTTTTATTATTAAAGGCGTGTTTGTTGAAAAATTCCATTTGGTTATTTATGATAGATGGGGCAAGGTTGTTTTTGAAACCGCTGACCGAGAAAAAGGTTGGGATGGCGATATTGATGGCAAGCCAGCAGCACCTGGTGTGTATGTATACATTGCCGAAGGAACAGGCCGAAAAGGACAGCCAGCAGTAATACAAGGAACTATAACTTTACTTAGATAAAATACTGGATTATATGTTTTAACAAGAAATTGATATTTCATACTTGTTGAAATGTATAATTTTCTTAATATTCGTAGACAGTCTACGATGAAGTTTTTAAAGTTATTAAGTGCAGTTTTTGGTTTAATGTTTGCTACCGCTCTGGTAGCACAACCAGTAGCTGATTTTAATGCAAACCGAACTTCAGGATGTAGCCCATTAAGCGTTCAGTTTTTCGATTTATCAACTGGTACACCAACAAGTTATGCTTGGGCTTTTGGTAATGGTAATAATTCTATTTTACAAAATCCATCGGCAACTTATATTGTACCAGGTACGTACACTGTTAGTTTAACAGTAACAAATGCATCTGGTAGTGATGTTGAAACCAAAGTAGCTTACATTACCGTATTTACTTCACCAATTGCCAGTTTTACAACAAACAACTCGGGAGGGTGTGCACCACTTGTTGTACAATTTACAAGTACATCAACACAAGGTACATCGGCAATAACAAATTGGTTATGGGATTTTGGCGATGGTAATATCAGTAATCAAACAAATCCTTCCCATACGTATACTTCATCAGGTGCTAAAAATGTATCACTAACAGTAACAGACGCTAATGGTTGCTCTCATACAACGCTTATTAATTCATCAGTAAATGTAACACAAACGCACAATGCCGATTTTACAGTAACCAATAGCAATGTATGTAAACCACCATCCACGCATATTTTTACATCTACCGTATCACCACCAAATGCCGGATATACTTATGAGTGGGTAACAAGCACCTCTCAAACATCAACCCAACAAAATCCCGCTTTTACATTTAACGGAAGTGGTGCAATTGGTGTAACACTTAAAGTAACAGCCCCAAGTGGATGTGCAACCTATGTAACTAAACCACGTGCTGTATTTATTACAAATATTCAGGCTGATTTTTCTTTTCCACCGCAACCTTTTTGTGCAGGTAAAACATTTAATTTTATTAATAATACAACACCAGATTCAAGCATTAATAGTTATACGTGGCGATTAAATTTAGGTGGATTGGTAACCGTCAAAAATTACTCGGTTAATTTACCAGCCGGAACGCATAATGTTAGATTAATAAGCAGCCAAGGCAGTTGTTCAGATACTATAAATAAAACAATTGTTGTTAACCCAAATCCTAGTGCATTGTTTAATTTACAACCAGGATCAATTTGTAAAGTGCCAACTACAATAGCGTTTACAAGTACATCAACAGGTAATGGCCTAATACACAGCTGGGCATTTGGAAATGGAAAGTTCTCTAGTCTCTCGGCCGATACTTCAACCTATACCGTACTAGCCAGTCATAATGTAAAACTAGTAGTCAATGATGTAAATGGATGTAAGGATAGTTTGGTAAAAGCAATTTTAGTTAATCTACCCAATCCTTCGGTAGTACAGTTAAATACCAAAAAAGGGTGTGCTCCATACACTGCTAATTTTAAAGTATCAAACACAACCGATTTTATTAGTTACGAGTGGGTTTATAATGGCAATGTTTTAAGCAGAGACTCGGCATTTAACTATATTTTTAACGACACAGGAAAGTATGTGGTTAAGTTAACTGTTGTTACTCCTGATGGTTGTACAGCTACTGTTTATGATACGGTAAGAGTAGGTAGTACCGTTAATTTTGATTTTGTTGCAGACAAAAGGAGTGGGTGTTTCTCTACCATAAATCCGGTTAAGTTTACATTAATAGAAAACAGTGGATTAGATAAGGATTTTAAATATACATGGAAGTGGAAAAATGGCTCAGCAACGGATAGAAATCCAGAGGTAAATTTTACAGACACGGGTTCATATACGATAACTTTAGATATTGATTTTAACGGTTGCTTAAATACACTTACCAAGCCCTTTTATATTAATATTTATCCTGCACGGGCACGATTAAATCAGCCCGATGTTAATTGCGCTAATGATAGTATTTTATTTAGTGGCAATTTGGCTTATGGTAAAAACAAGTTTTTGTGGTTATTTGGTGATGGAGATTCATCAACGCTAAAAAATCCTAAACATAAGTACGATACATCGGGTATTTTTAAGGTAAAACTAATTGTTTTTGATACCGTTTATAATTGTCCGGATACGGCACAAATGAATGTTGTAATTCCCGAGTCGCCTAAACTAAGTTTTAGAGTAAAAGATTCGGTTGGGTGTTTGCCATTGCGTGTTACACTCGAAAATACTAGTACAATTAGCCCTAATGGGTACAATATTATTAATACAACATGGTTGTTTTCCAATGGTCAATCGGCTAGTGGTAAGACTGCTCCATCAACACTTAATACAAGAGGTTGGTATGGTTTAAAAATGACCGCAACAGATGCACGTAATTGTATATACACTTTGTATAAAGATTCTGTTGCATTTGCTGTAGGCGGTAATGCAAGATTAAGCATATTGCCTGTAAGAGGGTGCACACCACTTAATGTTGCAGCATTTGATAGTTCGATAACCGATTTGAAAATTATACAACGCAGATGGGTTTGGACTAATACCGACTCAACCACTACAGATACTATTAAATCATCATCATACCTATTTACCCAAGTTAATCAGCCACAATCAGCAGGTTACAATGTACGTTTAACAGTAAAAGATTCGCTTGGGTGTGAGTTTTCAACAAGCAAAAAAGTATTGCCATCCAAACCTAAAGCACAAATTATTATTAGCCGAGTTTTATCATGCGGATCACAAAGTATAACTGCCTCAGCAAATACATCACCCAATAATGTTTTAGCGCCTGCTAATTATTTTTGGAGTTTAGGAGGTGCTAATATAAACGGGTCAACCATCACACGTTCATACAATCAGCTAGATACGGTACTTAATTTTACATTAACCATAATTGATTCAAACGGCTGCGTTAAAACGGCTGACACAACAATACAAGTGAATAATAAGAAACCTAGGGTAGGTTTTTATGCCATACCACAAAAGTTAGATTGTTATTTACCCATTAGGCCTATTAGATTATTTGATACTACGGCACTTGGTGCAGCTCCCGTTGCAGAGTGGTTTTGGCGTATAGGCATTAATAATAGCAATTTAAAAAATCCGGAACTAACATTTACAAAACCAGGTAAATACCCAGTACATTTAACCATAAAAGACAGTGCAGGGTGTATTGATTCGTTAGGAATTCCGGATTACTTAGTGTTAGGTGGGCCATATGGCAGTTATACTTTTACTCCTAAAAATGGATGTATGCCACACCAATCAGAATTTACTGTAACATCGCCCAATGCAAAATATTTTGTTTGGGATTTAGGTGATGGTTTGGTTGATACAATGGAAGTAAATACATTTAAATATGCTTATACCCAGCCTGGAGTATATTATCCACGTTTAACACTTATAGATAGTAGCGGAACATGCGCATACGGATATGATGCCATTGATTCGATTGTAGTTTATGCATTACCTAAGCCTGATTTTGTGGCAGATAAACGTTTAATTTGTTACAACACAACAGTTAATTTAACCAACACAACTACTAATAGTTTAAAAGTTAGAAACTGGCGCTGGATGATTGGTGAAACGGATACTTTATTTGATAAAGGACCAATACAAAAACTGTTTACTAAAGCTGGTAAGTTTACGGTTAGCCTTATGGCAACAGATACAAATGGTTGTGTTGATTCAATTATTAAGCACGATTTTATTACTGTAATTGATGATACTATTCCGCCAGAAACGCCTGGTATATATAGAGCAACTGTAGTTAATAATACCACTACGTTAGTTGAGTTTACCAAAAGTAAAGCTGAAGATATTTACAAATACCGGATGTTTTATAATTACCTGAGTAACCAGCCATTTAATTGGGTTGATATATTTACTGCAGATGATACTACCTTTAACCAACAAAACGTAAACACACTTATTAATCCTTATACTTATGCAGTATCAGCAACAGATATTTGTGGTAACACCAGCGATACTTCATATAAGCATACAACTGTTGAGTTAAAGGCACAAGCCACTAATAATAGTATTGCCATTAATTGGACACCATACGTTGGGTTTGATACCATTAAACGATATGAAATTTGGCGTAATAATGCCGACTCTGGAAATACATTTGTGTTGATTAATACAACCGAGGCCGCTATTAGAAATTACATTGATACATCAGTGACTTGTTTTACCACTTATTACTATCGCATTAAAACCATAAACCAAGCAGATACAACCCTGTTTAGTTGGAGTGATACCAGTGGTGCTGTACCTGTTTTTGTGCCTACAGTTCCTGGTACAAACAACATCAGGGCCACTGTAGTTTCCGACAGTTATATTTTGCTACAATGGTTTAAGCGTATACACAAAATAGGGTTTAAATATGCCATATACCGGATGCGTGATGATGAGCGTATACCCGTGTTTTACAAAGAAACCGCAGATACTTTTTTAATTGATAAAGGTGTTGATGTAGATGCCCATAGTTATTCGTACTATACTTACTTAAAGGATGAATGTGGTGGATTAAGTAGTGTAAGTAATATGGCTAAAACAATTTTACTTAAAGTAGATTTAAAAGAGAATGATATTTTAAAGTATGATCCTATTATAGTTTTTACTCCTTACAAAGATTGGGTTGATGGTGTAAGTAAATATCAAGCAGATTTTTATTATGATTCAGCACGCTCGTTTTACACCATATCAAATAATGCGCCTACCGATACTTCTTTTTTTCATAAATATGTTAACCTTATTCAGCGCGATTATTGTTATAAAGTAACAGGTATTGAAAAAAATAATGAAAACATTATTAGCGAATCGAACATAGCTTGTATTGAAACAAAGCCAAGGCTTTTTGCACCAAATGTTTTTACTATAAATGGTGATGGATTAAATGATAAGTTTGAACTGGGTGGCGTATTTTTAGATGAATATCATTTGGTGATATACAATAGGTGGGGCCTTCAAGTTTTTGAAAGCCACGACATACACCATAGTTGGGACGGAACATTTGAGGGTAAACCATGCCCCGCTGATGTGTATGTATACATTGCCGAAGGTGTTGGTAGAAAAAAGCAACACATCACTCTTAATGGTAACGTAACCTTACTGCGTTAAAGTTAGGCCTAAATACCCAACCACTCTTTTGCGGTTTTGTAAAGCATTTGCGATTTTTCTTCAGCACTTAAATCCTTCATCAATTCAATAAATTTACCGTGCTCTAAATCGCCCAACGGAAAAGGAAAATCGCTACCTAAAGCAATACGCTCAGCACCAAATAATTTTAAGTTGTAACGCAAAGCTTCTTCATCGTGTACTAAACTATCAATGTAAAACTTTTTTACATACTCGTATGGGTCGGCTACTTGGTTAATGTTACACAAATCGGGGCGTGCATGATACCCATGCGAAACCCTACCAATGGTGTGCGGAAAACATCCACCTCCATGTGCAAACATTACACGTAGTTTAGGGAATTTATCAAACACACCGCCAAATATCATGCTGCAAATTGCACGCGAAGTTTCGGCTGGCATACCTACTAACCAAGGCAACCAATACTTTTTCATTTTATCTTGTCCCATCATATCCCAAGGATGCACAAAAATGCACATGCCTAATTTTTCGGCAGCTTCGTACAAAGGGAAAAAACGTTCGTCATCTAAATTGTAATCTAAAATATTGGTGGCAATTTCAACACCGGGTAAATTTAATTCGTATTTGCAACGCGTAAGTTCTTCTACTGCTAGCGTGGTATCCTGCATAGGCAAAGTTCCCAAACCAACAAATCGGGTAGGGTAGTCGCGTTGTATTTGTGCCAAGTGGTTGTTAATGTATTGGCTCCACTCGTGCGTATGTTCGGGCTTAGCCCAATAATAAAACAATACAGGAATAGTAGATAAGGCCATCAGCTGCACATCATGTTTATCCATGTGTTGAATAATGGCTTTAGGATCCCAACACAAATCATCAATGGCCCTAAAAAAAGTACCGTTTGATTTCATCATGTTTGCACGCCCAGGTTGGTAATGGTCTAGGTAAATAAACTCATCGCCATAGCCGTAGCGTTCCTTAAGGTTAGGAATAAACTCTGGCATAATGTGCGCATGAACATCTATTTTATACGGTGCTGTGTTTGACATGATACGTGTGTTAAATGAATGCGCAAAATAAGGTGTTTGGGGGGAAATAGTATTGGATAAAAACTGTTTTTTAAAACTATCATGTGGGATAATTAATACTTGGGTTGCGTAAACAGTTTACGATTCCAAATACCTCGTGAATGACTCGTGCGATAGCGGGGGGCAAAACTGTTATCCTCAAGCAATATGTTAAAAACACAACTTTGAATCCTAAAATGTGGGTGGTACAATAGCTTTTTTAAATCATCAATAGTACAATGTTTCTTAATTAAAGCAATTAATCTATCCTGCATTTTATTTACATAGCTTAAATTTTCTTGGCTAATTTCGTAACAACAGTCTTCTTTAGTTATCCAACCGTAACTGCCAGCATTTTGGTCATCCAAATATTCAAAAATTGCTACAATAATGGTATCGTTTAAGTTCTTATAAATTTCACGTAAACCAACAAAATCTGTATAACCTATCATGTAATGGTGTGTCTTGGAAATGTATGCTAAAGCTGCATTATTATTTTCATGAATGGCTTGATGAACGAGTTCTCTGTATTCTTTTACCAGCTTTGTATCAGTTAAATATTTAAGAGAATCAGCCTTTGAATACATAAATAATTCATAATAGTAAACATCAAAAGCATTATAAGTTGTATAGAGAAAATTTGGTGTTCTAATGAGGTCGTTTGTAAGTTGAACAAATAATTCATGCTGCTGAATTTTATAGTTGGGTGAGTCTTCGTCAATGTTATTGTATAGGCAGGATAAATATGTAAAATTATAATATCCATCAAGGCATTCATATAATAAGTCGCAAACTCTTGCTTTGGTAGAATCAATTGATACAGAAAATTCAGGGTCGTTGTCAATTGGTATGTATTCCGTGTCGTTAAGGTGTTTATACAAGGTAGCGTACCTTGCTGTTATGCTTTGGCTCATTAATAGACTTACTGCATAATATCTAACTATTCCATTTGGGTGGTTTCCTAGTAATTTAATTTCTGATGTATGGGCTATTTCTTTTAGTTCTTTTGCTAAATCTCGTTGTTTATCATAAAGTGAATATAACTCATTTTGCCGAGCAGAGTCGCGGCTTACTAATGATAAAATAATCATTTTTTGAGCACAAATTTTGTCTACTACTTTTAAAGTACTGTCGCTTATTTCTTTCTTTGCTTCATTCCATTCACTCTCATTGATGGGTTGGTAAGGAGGTAACACTTGTTGTGTATGCCTAATCATGTTCATCTGCTGTTGTGCACGCGCAACATTTGCTTGGATGATTAAGCCAAGTATTAGTAGGAGTATATAGCTTAGTTTTGACATGGGTTAGTATTAACGTGATTACTTATTAAATTTACTTAAAACTTCCGTAGTTATGGTATCCATTTTAGAAAATGCAAACCATTTTTTACCAAGATCTTTTAATGAAGCGCCAATGTGGTACAATTCTTTTTGGTCTATAATTAAAAAACGATCATGGCTATCGTTAAAGTATTTTACTTCTACAATTGGGTATTGGCTGTTGTGTTTATCAAGGTCGAGCTGCAACTGTTTGCTTATGTTTTTGGTGTAAATGGTGGCCGTTACTTTTTTGTTGCGTTTGGCAAGTAAGGTTAATACGGTTTCGTCTACATAATTATCTATCAGTATAATGTTGTGCTTTGCTTTTTTAATAATGTCGGCTACAAACACATACGCATCAAAAATTTGCCCTTCGAAGAAGATGCCTTTATCTGGTTCAGGTTTTCTGGCTTCTAACGCTTTGAAGATTTGCTCTATCTTTTCATCTGTTTTCAGCTGCTTCAACTCCACTTGGTCGAGGCGTTGAAATACTGAGGCATTGTTTAATAAAAACTTACGCATGGCAACAAAAGCTTGCATAATTTGAATGCTGGCTGCTACTGCCACCTCACTTCTTAAAATAGCGGAGAGCATGGCTACACCTTGTTCGGTAAACACGTATGGATTATATCTCCTGCCACCTTTTTTATTTGAGGTCACAATTTGTGACCTCAAACTAAACCTATCATTATTTTCAATGAGTTGTTTCCACTCTTCGTTACTCAGTTGAAAACGAAATGAATCCGGAAATCGCTCAATATTTCGACTAACAGCTTGATTTAATACTTTAGTTTCTACGCGATAAAGTTCTGCCAAATCACTATCAAGCATAACTTGTGTAGATCTTACATCAAAAATTCGTGACGCAATTATTTCGTGGGTTAATTGTTTCATGGTTTGGGTTAATTGATATGCTGTGAATTTAATTGATATCAACCAAAAACAAAAACAGCCCGCAACTTGCGTTACGGGCTGTTTAATTATAGTTTGATTTAACTTACTACTCAATCCTCAATCTTAAAACGACCTATGATTTGCTGTTTTATGTAGCTCTTCAGGGCTTAAACTTTTAAAGTACTCGTAGGTTATTTTTAAACCTTCGGCACGACTAACTTTTGGTTCCCAACCTAAAATTTCGCGGGCTTTGGTAATATCTGGTCTGCGTTGTTTAGGGTCGTCAGTTGGTAATGGTTTAGCAATTAGTTTTTGCGTTGTACCTGTAAGTTTTATAATCTCCTCGCCAAATTGTTTAATGGTAATTTCATCGGGATTACCAATGTTTACAGGGTTAGGGTAATCGCTTAACAATAAACGGTAAATACCTTCTACCAAATCATCCACATAACAAAACGACCGGGTTTGTGAGCCATCGCCAAACATGGTTAAGTCTTCGCCACGTAAAGCTTGTCCTATAAATGCTGGTAATACACGGCCATCGTTTAATCGCATGCGCGGACCATACGTATTAAAAATACGCACAATACGTGTTTCTAATCCATGGTAAGTATGGTAGGCCATGGTCATGGCTTCTTGAAAACGTTTAGCTTCATCATAAACACCGCGTGGGCCAACAGGGTTTACATTACCCCAATATTCTTCGGGTTGTGGGTGCACAGTTGGGTCGCCATAAACTTCGCTGGTTGATGCAATTAATACACGTGCTTTTTTTACACGTGCTAAACCCAAACAATTATGAATGCCTAACGAACCAACTTTTAAAGTTTGAATAGGTATTTTTAAATAATCGATAGGGCTTGCTGGCGAAGCAAAATGTAAGATGTAATCTAACTTGCCAGGTACATGAATAAACTTGCTTACATCGTGGTGGTAAAACTCAAACTCTTTTAGTTTAAACAAGTGTTCAATATTTTTTAAATCACCTGTAATCAGGTTGTCCATGCCCACTACATCGTAGCCTTCTTTTATAAATCTATCGCACAAGTGTGAGCCTAAAAATCCAGCAGCACCTGTAATTAAAACGCGTTTTTTTTCTGACATATTTTTTAGTTCTTAGTTCACAGTTCTTAGTTTTTGGTTATTTGTTACTGGTTGATTTGTTATTTGTTTTCCTCGTTTAAAATGCAACATCAAACCTCCAATTTCTGGTCTTCAACCTCTAACCTCCAACTTCTATTTTCTATTAATTCCTATGCAGTAATAAGTAAATCCAAGTTCGTTCATTTCTTCTAAATCGTAAATATTACGACCATCAAAAACAACCTTACTTTTTAGTAGTTTACCCATTACATTAAAATTAGGTGAGCGGAACTCAGGCCATTCGGTTGCAATTAATAATGCATCTGCATCAATCAAAGCATCGTTAGGATCTTTGCTGTAAGTAATTTGCTCGCCCAAAATGTGGTGTGTTTCTTTCATAGCCACAGGGTCATATGCTTTTACGTTAGCACCAGCTTGCAATAATTTTTCAATAATTACTAATGATGGAGCTTCGCGCATATCATCGGTTTTAGGTTTAAACGATAAGCCCCAAAGTGCAAATGTTTTTCCTTTTAACTGTCCGTTATAGTGTTTAAGTACTTTATTAAACAACACCATTTTTTGGTCATCGTTTACATCTTCTACAGCTTGTAAAATGCGTAAATCGTGGCCATATTCTTTGGCAGTTTTTACCAATGCTTTTACATCTTTAGGAAAACAAGAACCGCCATAACCAATACCAGGGTAAATAAATTTATTACCAATACGAGGGTCGCTACCAATGCCTTTGCGCACCCAATTTACATCGGCACCAACAAGTTCGCATAAATTAGCAATATCATTCATAAAACTAATTTTGGTAGCAAGCATGGCGTTAGCTGCGTATTTAGTCATTTCGGCACTAGCTATATCCATAAAAATAATAGGATGGCCATTTAATAAAAATGGTTTGTATAGCTTGCGCATAATGTCTTCGGCCTTTTTGGTTTCAATACCCACTACAATTCTATCGGGTTTCAAGAAATCATCAACAGCCGCACCTTCTTTTAAAAACTCAGGGTTACTGGCCACATCAAAACCAATGCTTACACCACGTTTATCTAATGCAGCTTGGACCTCGGCTTTTACCTTGTGCGAGGTGCCAACAGGTACAGTACTTTTGGTAACAATTACTCCGTAATCATTCATGTGTTGACCAATTTCGTTGGCTACACCAAGTACATATTTTAAATCAGCACTTCCATCTTCGCCCGGAGGTGTACCAACAGCAATAAAAGCCACATCAGCATCTTTTATGCTTTGGGATAGGTTGGTACTAAATTGCAAACGACCAGCTTGAAAGTTACGTTCAACTAACTCTTCTAAACCAGGTTCGTATATAGGTAGAATCCCTTTTTTAAGGTTTTCTATTTTATTGTTATCAATATCAACACAGATTACGTCAATGCCAACTTCGGCAAAGCAAGTACCGGTAACTAAACCTACATAACCTGTTCCTACTACAACTATTTTCATGTTTTATCTTATTAATTTAATTGTGCTGTGGTGTTACAAAAATTATTTATTTGGGTAATGATGTATGCCAATTGCTCATCATCAACCTCGGGGCTCATGGGTAACGATATAACTTGTGTACACAAGCTTTCGGTTACAGGCAAGCTGCCCAAATTGTATTTAGGGCTTGCGTAAGCTTTTTGTTGATGCAATGGAATAGGGTAGTATACCATGCTTGGAATTTGTTTTTCGGCCAAGTATTTACGCAACTCATCTCTGTTTATGCCATTACATTTTAAGGTGTATTGATGAAAAACATGTGTAGAGTTTTTTACGCGTGCAGGTATTTTAAAGTTAGGGTGATTGGCAAAAGCCTCATCATATTTTTGTGCAACTTTATTGCGTGCAGTTTCGCAAGCATCAAGGGTTGGTAGTTTTACCAATAAAATGGCTGCTTGCAAAGTGTCAAGTCTTGAGTTTACACCAATATCATCGTGGTGGTATTGTATGCTTTGCCCGTGGTTGGCAATCATTTTTAAGCGTTTGGCCAATGTTTCGTTGCGGGTAAATAACGCCCCGCCATCGCCCATACAACCTAAGTTTTTTGAAGGGAAAAACGAAGTACAACCCACATCACCAATAGTACCAGCTCTTAATTTTTCGCCTTGAGCATTGGTGTAAAATGCACCAATTGCTTGGGCTGTATCCTCAATTACAAATAAGTTATGCTTTTTTGCAATTTGCATAATGGCATCCATATTGGCGCATTGGCCAAATAAATGTACGGGCACAATTGCCTTGGTTTTGTTGGTTATGGCAGCCTCAATTAAGGCTGTGTTTATTAAAAAATCATCCTCGTTTACATCAACCAAAACAGGAGTAAGGCCAAGTAGTTTAATAACCTCTGCAGTAGCCACGTAGGTAAAAGCTGGTAATATAATTTCGTCACCAGGTTTTAGGTCAAGGGCCATCATGGCAATTTGCAAAGCATCAGTGCCATTTGCACACGGTATTACATGTGGCACATTAAGGTAAGTGGCTAAATTTTGTCCAAATTCAGCTACTTCGGGCCCATTTATGTATTTTCCTGATTGAATTACACGCGCAATAGCCTCATCCAATTGTTGCTGGATTTTTGCGTGCTGCTGCTGTAAATCAACCATTTGTATTACTTTCATCAATTACTTAGTTTAAGGGTTAGGCAACAAATATAATTAATGCTACAGCCAAACAAAGATTTCTGTTATTTTTGATGCAAGAAATTTAACACATGAATAAAACTTTAATCGTTGTTCTATTCCTAATGAGCTCGGTTGTGGGGTATGCTCAAAAAAAAGTTTGGGTAGGAAAAAGCAGCAAAATATTTAATATACAAGCACATTATCAATATGTTTTACCTGGGGGCGATTTTGCTGCAAGGTTTAACTCTTTTAATGGCATTGGTGGAGGTTTATCTATTAAAACAACACATAATATTATTTATGGTTTTGAGGGTAACTATTACTTTGGAAGCGATTTAAAACCATCATCATTACTTAATAATTTAATAAATGGAAATGTAAATGGTGGTAGCGGATACATTGCTAACTCATCTGGCTACCCAAGCCAAATAAGTTTGGGTATGCGCGGGTTTAGTGCTTTGGGTAAAGTGGGCTATTTAATTCCGGTAAGTGCATCAAACCTAAACTCGGGTATTTTAATTATGTTAGGTGGCGGGTTGGTGATGCATAAATACAACATAAATATTACACGCGAAGATGTACCATCACTAACCGAAGATAAGCGTGCAGGATACGACCGATACAGCAGCGGGTGGGCTTTTAATCAGTTTATTGGCTATTGGCATCAAAGTAAAAATAGGTACACAAATTTTTATGTTGGGGTTGATTTAATGCAAGCCATTACATACAACCGCAGGAAATACAATTACGATGAAATGCAGTATGATTTAAACAGTCATAACGATAATTATTATGGGATTAAATTTGGTTGGATTATACCTCGCTATTTAAAAACCAAAAACAGTGATGATGAGTTTATTTTTGAATAATGCTGTTTTATAATTTATCTATTTGGCTGTTTAGTTTGGCTATAAATTTAGCTAAGCTGTTTCATGCAAAAGCAAAGTTGTTAGCCAATGGTCGTAAAAATACGCCTAAGTTATTGGCAAGTTTTAAACGAAAAGCCGAGTATAAATTAGCATGGTTTCATTGCGCATCGTTGGGCGAGTTTGAACAAGCCCGTCCGATAATTGAGGCTTTAAAAGCCCGAGGTGATTATCAAATCGCAGTTAGTTTTTTTTCACCATCAGGTTACGAGGTACGTAAAAACTACGTACATGCCGATATTATTTTTTATTTGCCAGCAGATACTGTTGCGCAAGCTCGTTTTTTGCTTGATACATTAAAGCCCGATTTTGTGTTTTTAGTTAAATACGAAATTTGGATTAACCTCATTAATCAGGTTAAAAAACAGGCCATTCCTTTGTATTTAGTTTCGGCCACTTTTAGTCCTAAGTTTCCGTATTTTAAATGGTACGGTGGCGTTTTTAGAAAAGCATTACGCAAGTTTGATTGTATTTTTACGCAAGACCACGCATCAACCCAATTGATGGAAAAATTTGGATTTACTAATGTAGTTTTTAGTAATGATACCAGATATGATAGGGTGTTTGAAACGTGTAAAAATCCAAAGGATTTACCCGTTGTAAAAGTATTTAAAAACGAACAACTTGTTTTGGTTTTAGGTAGCAGTTATGCGCACGAAGAAGAGTTAGTTGCCAAGTATTTAAAAACTACCGATGCTAATTTAAAAGTAATTATAGCACCGCATGTTATTACCCAACAGCGTATAGCCGAAATAGAAAAATTGTTTGATAAGTATGCTATTTTAAGGTACTCAGAAGCTTCGCTGTTTAATGCATACCGTGCACAAATATTACTTATTGATAATATTGGGTTGCTATCAAGCATTTATCAATATGCTGATATAGCTATGATAGGAGGAGGTTTTGGCAATAAAGGTGTGCATAATACTTTAGAAGCAGCAACCTTTGGTATGCCTATTTTTATTGGTCCAAACAATCATCAATTGTTTCCAGAAACTGGTTTGTTAAAAGAAGCAGGCGTGTTGTTTACCATTAACTCTGCCGATGATTTTTGTGTGCAGTTATTGGCTATGTTAACCAACAATAATTTGCGCAACAATATTAAGGCACAAAGTCAGCAATTTATTAAAACCAACTTAGGAGCAACAGCACTTATTTTAAATAAGGTATTAGGCTAGTTTACTTACCAAATAAACTACCTAATCCTGGCATCATGCCCATTAAGCTTTTCATTTCATTGGCCGAAACCATTTCGGCTTTGTTAATAGCATCTTCAATAGCTAAACACAAGTAATCTTGCAATTCTTCTTTGCGCTCCGGAAGCATTAAGGCGGTTTCAATAGTTACATCTTTTACTTTTTTATTACCATCCATGGTAACGGTTACATCGCCCGATGCAGCCTGACCTTGCACGGTAACACCCGCTAAACGTTGTTTAATTTCTTCAGCTTTTTTTTGCGCTTCTGCTAATTTTCCGAACATAATGGAGTTGTGTTTGTTTACTGTTGCAAGGTACAAAAATGAGGTAATGCTATACAAGTGCTTTAAGGTTTAAAAAATGCGCTGTTTTTAAGGGTTTGATTGTTAGTTTGTTGGCTTGGTTTTAAATTGTCAACCAAACTTAAATCATCCTTTGATAAGTGCGTAAAAAGTTTAAATTCGCCCAACTTTTAACGGTCAAAAAATTATAACAAAAACATATATGCAAATCTCCAGCAACCACAGTGACGAGTTTGTTAAACGTCACATCTCTCCGATGGAAAATGATACAGACGCCATGTTAAAAACCATTGGTGTTTCAAGTATCGATCAATTAATTGATGAAACCATTCCATCACACATACGCTTAAAAGAACGTATGAAATTGCCAGAAGCCTTGGGCGAAATGGAATTATTGGCCATGCTTAAGGAGATTTCAGAGAAAAATATCATCCATAAAAACTTTATAGGTATGGGTTACTACGGTACACATACTCCAAACGTGGTGTTGCGTAATATTTTCGAAAACCCAGGATGGTATACTGCTTACACACCTTACCAAGCAGAAATTGCACAAGGTAGGTTAGAGGCCTTGTTAAACTACCAAACCATGATTATTGATTTAACTGGGATGGAAATTGCAAATGCCAGTTTATTAGATGAAGGAACTGCTGCTGCAGAAGCTATGTACATGTTGCATGCCGAAACTAAAAATGCACAAGCCACTAAGTTTTTTGTGTCGGAATTATGTTTCCCACAAACCATAGATGTATTAAAAACGCGTACCGAACCAATTGGTGTTGAGTTGGTAATTGGTAACCACGAAACAGTGGTATTTGATGATACTTATTTTGGTGCATTAATTCAATACCCAGCAGGCAATGGTGCTGTTTTAGATTACACTGCATTTATGGCTAAAGCAATGGCTGCAGGTGTAAAAGTAGCGGTAGCTGCCGATTTGTTAAGTTTAACTTTATTAACCCCTCCGGGCGAGTGGGGAGCTGATGTGGTTTTAGGATCAGCACAACGCTTTGGTGTACCAATGGGATACGGTGGACCACACGCTGGTTACTTTGCAACTAAAGATGCTTACAAGCGCCAAATGCCAGGTCGTTTAATTGGTATATCTATTGATGCCCAAGGAAACACAGCTTTGCGTATGGCATTGCAAACACGCGAGCAACATATTAAGCGCGAAAAAGCAACATCAAACATTTGTACTGCACAAGTATTGCTATCAATTATGGCAAGTATGTATGGTGTATATCATGGTCCTAAAGGATTAAAAGGTATTGCAGCACGCGTACATGGATTAACCGCACAATTAAGCAACGTATTAAACGAGGTTGGTTTTAAACAAAAGAACAGCCATTTCTTTGATACATTATTGGTTGAAGTACCAAGCGCTGATAAAGCTCTTGCTGATTGCGAAGCTAAATCAATCAACATACGTAAAGTTGATGATAAGCACATTGGTATATCATTAGATGAAACACATACGATTGCAGATGTTAACGCATTGGTTACTGCATTAACAGGAAAAGAATCTCACTTAAAAGCACACGATACAACAACATTACACGCACCTGCAAACTTTGCTCGTACTAGCGATTTTATGACACATCCTGTGTTTAACTCGCACCACAGTGAGCACGAAATGTTGCGTTACATTAAGTTGTTAGAATCAAAAGATTTATCGCTTTGCCATAGCATGATTGCATTAGGATCATGTACCATGAAATTAAACGCAACTGCCGAAATGATTCCGGTTACTATGCCTGGTTTTGGAGCATTGCATCCATTTATTCCACGCAATCAAGCAACTGGTTATACCCAAATATTTAACGAGTTATCTGAATACCTAAAACAAGTTACTGGCTTTGCAGGCATGAGTTTACAGCCAAACTCTGGTGCATCTGGCGAGTATGCTGGTTTGATGGTTATTCGCGAGTATTTTAAATCAATAGGTCAAGGTCATCGTAACATCGCTTTAATTCCATCATCGGCACATGGTACTAACCCTGCTAGTGCAGCTATGGCTGGTATGAAAGTAGTGGTTACTAAAACCCTTGAAAACGGTTATGTTGACATTGACGATTTACGCGAAAAAGCAGAATTACATAAAGATAATTTAGCTTGTTTAATGGTTACTTACCCAAGTACCTATGGTGTGTTTGAAGAGCGTATTACTGAAGTATGTGAAATGATTCACAGCTTTGGTGGCCAAGTTTATATGGATGGTGCAAACATGAATGCACAAGTTGGTTTAACTAGCCCAGCAAATATTGGTGCTGATGTTTGCCATTTAAATTTACATAAAACATTCTGTATTCCTCACGGTGGTGGAGGTCCTGGTATGGGCCCAATTGGTGTAGCAGCACACTTAGTGCCGTTTTTACCTGGCCATGCCGTGGTTGATATGCAAGGTGGAAACCACTCAATGACTGCAGTAAGTGCAGCTCCTTGGGGCAGTGCATCAATCTTGTTAATTTCATACGCATACATCCGTTTAATGGGTACTCAAGGTTTAGAAGATGCTACTAAATATGCTATTTTAAATGCTAACTACATTAAAGCACGTTTAGAAAAACATTACGAAATACTTTACACAGGTAGCAAAGGTCGTTGCGCACACGAAATGATTTTAGATACACGCGTATTTAAAATGGCTAGTGGAGTTGAGGCAGAAGATATTGCTAAACGTTTAATGGATTATGGTTTCCATGCGCCTACTATGAGTTTCCCGGTTGCAGGTACCATTATGGTTGAGCCAACCGAAAGCGAACCAAAATCAGAGTTAGATCGTTTTTGCGATGCTATGATTGCGATTAAAGAAGAGGTAAATGCAATTATTGCAGGTACTTCTGATAAAACAGATAATCCGCTAAAAAATGCACCGCATACTGCGCATGTAGTAACAGCTGATGAGTGGAACCATAGTTACACCCGTCAACAAGCTGTTTACCCATTGCCATATGTAAAAGCAGCTAAGTTTTGGCCAACAGTTGGGCGTGTAAATAACACCCATGGCGATAGAAACTTAATTTGTGCTTGTATACCTACCGAGGCATACGCATAAATAAAATAACATTAATAAAACAGAAAAGGTGGTGCAATTAATTGTACCACCTTTTTTATTATAATTTATTGGGGAAAGTAATGGTAAAGGTAGTTCCTTTATTTACGGTGCTTTCTACTTCTATGTTGCCACCGTTTACATCCAGATGGGTTTTTATTAAATACAACCCAAACCCTTTAGCTGCGGGGTTTTTATGGAATGTTTGGTTTAAGCCAAAAATCTTATGGCCATATTTTTCTAAATCAATACCCAAGCCATTATCGGCTGCTGTTAGTATGGTGTTGTTGCCAATAATTTTTGTCTCAAACGATACTTCAAGCAATCTATCTGGATGATGATATTTAAGCGAATTAGACAGCAAGTTTTGAAGTATACTGCTTAAATAAACTGGTGCGTATAAAATGGTTTGGGCCTGATTGAAATTGCAAGAAATTTTAGCATTGAGTAAGGATATTTCGCTGGTAAAAGTATCTAGCAACTTATTTAACTCTGTTTCAAACGACAACAGCTCTGTGTCTAAATTAGTTTCTCGGGTGGTAACTATTTCAAGTAGCCCACTTAAAGTACTATCCAGGTTGGTTACTACTTTGTTTGCTAGCAAAATAAATTCATCTTTTTCTTCTGTGTTCGATTCGGTTGAAACCATGCTACACATCAATTTTAAATTGCCTACTGGTCCGCGTAAATCGTGCGAGGCAATAGAAACAAAATCGGCTAACATACGATTTTGCTTAATGAGCTGTGTGGTTAATATTTGTTGTTTGGTAATGTCTCTTATAATAGCTGTTACTTGTTTATCGGCAGCATTTAAGTTTAAGCTAAGTTCAATCGGAAATTCAGAGCCATCCTTTTTTAGGCCTCTAAATCTATCTCCCGATCGGTTTTGAACCAAGGTTGGATTGGCAAAATATTGTTTTACAAAGTTGGGGTGTGTTGATTTTGATTTTACGGGTAACAATAACTCCACATCGCTATTGATCAACTCGGCTTGCGTATACCCAAATATGTTTTCAACTTGGGTGTTGGC
>CAZJHS010000044.1:0-25334 GCA_964545895.1 uncultured Chitinophaga sp.
GATGCCTTAGCCCACACAAATATTTTAAACATATTACCAAATTGCACTGTAATAGATGTAGATACGATTGAAACTAAACATTCAGATACAATTACAAAAGAATCAATAAACCAAATAAAGGAATTACATCTAGACATTTTATTTCGGGCTGGGTTTAAAATATTAAAAGGTGAGGTATTGACTCAAGCAAGTCGTTTAGGGGTTTGGTCATTTCATCACGGTAACAATAGATACTACCGTGGTACGCCAGCGTGCTTTTGGGAAGTTTACCAAAACAATCCAACAACAGGGTTTATTCTACAACAATTGAGTGAGACACTTGACGGTGGAAACATAATTGCTCAAGGAAATATTCCTACTATCAATTATTCTCTAAATAAAACACGACAATTACTTTATTGGGATGCCCAAGGGATGCTAATTGTTATGCTTAAAGAGGTTTATAAAAACGGAATTGAGCAGTTTGCTGAAAATAAGTTAAACATAAAAACACTTAACATATACGATAGGCCACTTTATTATGCACCAACATTTTTACAAGGAACCATCTATTTGATAAAAATGCTTGCTAGGTGGTGTTTGATAAAAACCAATAAGTATTTAAGTAAATCAAACAAAGATTGGCATCTAGGTTGGATGAATCGTAGTGACCAATACTCTTTTAGAAAAATAAAAAAAATTATTCCACCAAAAAATCACTTTTGGGCCGACCCATTTATTGTAACATTTAAAGCTGAAGAACTTCTTTTTTTTGAGGATTATGAATACTCAAAAAACAAAGGACGAATTTGTTACAGTAAGTTTGATAAAAATACGAAAACTTTCCAAAACTTTAAACCAGTTTTAGAAACAGATTATCACTTATCCTTTCCTGCTACATTTATAGATAAAGATAATTTATACATCATTCCTGAAACAAAGAGTGTGAATAAAGTTAGCCTTTACCTATGGAAGAATGAATCGCTAGAATTTAAATGCGATTTAATTGAAAATATAAACGCTGTAGATACCACATTATTATTTAAGGACAATAAGTATTGGTTATTCACAAGTCAACAAATAAATTCAAATGGAACAATATTCCATCAACATATTTATTTTGCTGATAAACTGGAAGGCCCATATACCCCGCACAGCATGAATCCAATTGTTGATTCAAGTAAACAATCGAGAGCTGCTGGTAACATTTTAAAAATTGGCGATAATCTTTATAGAACAAGTCAAGATTGTAGCAAATCCTATGGGCAAAAAATACATCTTTTCAAAATTGAGGAATTAACCACAACCAATTACCTTGAAACTAGAGTTGAAACCATTGAGGCAAACTGGGATTCAAGTTTAAAGAAGATTCACACCATTAATCAATCAGACAAGATTGTAATAGTAGATTTATATGGAAAACTCAAAAGATAACCTTATTTCATTCTGTATTCCAAATTTCAATTACGGACCATACCTTGATGAAACATTAGCATCATTAAATCATCAAACAGACAGAGATTTCGAAGTGGTAATCTCAGACAATTGCAGCACTGACAATTCCATGGAGATTATAAAGAAATGGAGTTCATTTTTTACCGGGTATAACTACATTAAGAATAATGTAAATGTTGGTTTTGCGGCCAACTTAGATAAAGTAGGAAACCTAGCTACAAGCAAATATATGATTATGCTATCCTCTGATGATATTGTAGAAAAGGGAATGGTTAAAACATATAAAAAGTTTATAAAAATTATCGAACAGGGAAATCATACCGAAAAATTTTTCTTTGGGGGGCAACCGAATATGATTGATAGTAATGGTCTGTTTTTAGAAACATTATCTAAAGGTAATAAACTTTGGCTTGAATCAGATATAGAATCTTCACTGACAAAAGAAATGGGGTTTAATGTATATAAAGTAAACTCAGCAGAAATGCTAAGAAGATGTATCCAAAACTTCAAAACTCCGTTGCACTTTATTACGGTCTGTTATTCAAAGGAGTCTTATCATCAAGTTGAAGGGTATAGTGGCAGTAGAATGTACAACCCAGACAAATGGTTTCATTGGAAATTACTTACAGAAGTTGACTTTATTTACTTTTTAGATACACCACTTTTTCAATACAGATGGCATGCAACTAACCAAGCAGCACAACAATCTCAATCTCAAATTTTAAAATACTGGATGGATGAGTATAGAAACTGTTTTGAGTTATCAGAAATTCAATTACAAAAGGCGGGATTATCAACCAGCAGTATCCCTCAATATTTTATAGACAGGTGTATTATTCCTTATGTATTTAATTATTTAAAACAAGGGCAAGTTGTTTTGGCCAAGCGTTTGCTAAATTTCGGGTTGAGTTGCTATCCCATTCAAATAAAAAAGAATAAGTACTATTATCCCTTGTGGTTATTAAGTAGAATACCATTTTCAAAATTAATCCTTAATTTGATTACCCGCTGATGCAAAATATAGCACTAAAACGAATAACCACGCCCCTGCTACTTGCCATTTTTTTTATGGCATTTCCAGTTTTTACTATAGTACAGAATATTTCATTCTTTTTTCTGGCATACTTTTTTTACAAGATAAGTCCTTTAACATCTCAAACCTTTAAACCAAAATCAGCAATGGGATTAACGGCCATATTGATGGTGGTAGCTGCCTTTCTTTCCACTATTAGTGCTGGAATAAATATTGGTATTGATCATTTTATCAATGCCATAAAAGTACTTCCAAACTACACCTATTGGGGCGTACTCATTATTTTTTTAGGAAACGTTTTCTTCAAATTTGCAACTTACGACCAATTAGGTAAAATGGTTTTTTGGGGTGTGTGTGCTAACGTGGCTAGCCGCTATGTTTTTTATCCGGTTCTTGATTTGATACCATTTTACAGCTTTGGTTCAGCCAATAGCTTCGCCTTTCAGCTTATTATCTTTACCCCCATTGCCTCGTCTTATTTACAAAAAAAATATAGCAACTATTTTTATACTTTTGGATTTATTGGCATAATTAGTTTGGCGGGTATTTTATCGGGTAGTCGATCAGCATCAATATTGGTTTTAATTGGCTCATCAACCAGTGTATTATTAGGCAACTTCATACAAATGACCATTATGGTGTTCTTGGGTACATTAGCCTCATTTGTAATACCTGCTTTTATTGAATCTCCACAGGTAAAAACAACCATACTTGAATTAAACCCGCGAACTTATGAGTTGATTTATGAAACGGAAAACACCCTACAAACTGACCGCTCCTATCTAACGCGATTAGCCATGATTGAAAAAGGATTAAACATTTTTGAAGACCACCCTATTAGTGGAATAGGTATAGGAAACTTTATGGCCACCGAATATGCCATTGATTTTAAATTTGAAGGAGCAGAGTTTATAGAATATCAAGTAGACTATTTGATGCATACTAACTCCCACAACTCTTATATTTCCTTTTTATCAGAAGGAGGGATATTACTACTTATTCCCATGCTCATTCTAATTTTTAGTCCAACCGTATTTTTTATTACGCATTATTTTTCAATACCTAATGAACACAAAGGATTGTTTATTGGAATTATTTTTATGAGTATACACAGTTGGTTTATTGCCGGAATGGTAAACGTATATGGTTGGTTTTTGCTTGGTATAGTCAATGCATATATCATTAACTTCAAACAGTTTAAATTTAAAACAATAAAATAATACAAGCTAAACTACTTCACATGAATATAGGATACCATTATCATGTTCCATTTAAAATCATAGATGATAAAATCTTTCTCCCATCGTATTTTGGTCTTTTCATTGACGAGCTAGCCAAAAACTCTACGGTCCTATACTTGTTTTTATTTGAACAAACCAAATTAGATTCTGAAATTGAAGATTACGCACTGATCAGTACAAATATTAAACTAGTCTCGCTAGGTAAATTCCCTACATTTTATCATAGGCTATTGTACCCGTTTCGATTTTTAAAAATTTGCACATCTGTTGGGCCACAGCTTGACCATTTTATTGTAAGAGCACCAACACCTCTATCAGCATATTTATACTGGGTAATGCGCAAGTATTGTAGGGTAACGCTAATGATTGTTGGAGACTATGTAAAAAGTTTAGGAGGACTTGAACAACCTCTCTATAGAAAAATCCCTATCATTTTTCTTACACACTATTATCAACTGCTTCATATTGCAACAGTAAAAAGAGCTAACGTAGTAGTAAACAGTTTCGAAATGCAAGAGTATTTAGAAAAATACAATAAGAATATCAAGCTAATTAAAACTACAACATTATTAGAAGACAGTTTTTATGAAAGACCAGACACTTGTGATGGAGAAAGTTTAAAACTACTTTATACAGGTAGAATTAATTTTGCAAAGGGACTAATGGAACTTGTAATTGCGGTTAGTAAATTACAACTTAATAGTACTAAAAAAGTTGAATTACATATTGTCGGTTGGGAAGATAAATCGGCTGCTAGTATAAGTGGGTTATTAAAAAAGAAAGCTTTAGAACTAGGCATATCTGAACATCTATTTTTTCATGGGAAAAAGAAAATTGGTGATGAGCTTAATTCATTTTATAAAATGGCTGATATTTATGTTATTCCATCATACCATGAAGGTTTTCCGAGAACAATTTGGGAGGCACTATCGCAGAGTACTCCAGTTATTGCAACAGCAGTTGGAGGTATACCGCATTATTTAACAAATAATAAAAATGCGATTTTAATTGCACCTAAATCAATTCAAGAAATTGTGGATGCAGTAACCCTCCTTGAAGAAAACAGACTACTAAGACAAAAACTCATAAAAAATGGCTTTGAGTTAGCTAAAGAGGTTACGCTTGAACATCAGACTAAATTGCTAATTAATGGACTTGAAAACTAACGTTAATAAACAAAACAGAATTGCCATAATTGGCCCAATTATTATTGATAGTAAAAGCTCTGGAGGCGAAGGGGAAAAGCTATATCAAAAACTTAAAGAAGAAGGCTATACTGTTTATAAACGCTCTATCCATAGAGGGAAATTCCAACGAATGATAAATACACTTTGGTTTTTACTTACAAAATCGAAGGAATACGATACTGTTATTTTACTCTTATTTTCGGGAAAAGCATTCATCTTGGAATATATCTCGGCTATACTTGCGAAATTCCTTAATAAAAAAATAATCGGAGTATTACATGGAGGTGCATTTCATCAGTTTTACACCAACTTTCCGAATTTTTCTGATTATTTATTTGAGAAATGTGATGCCGTTTATACGCCCTCTGTTTTCTTGAAAAATTATTTTTTAGCACGAGGAACTGTTGTTCAGTACCTACCGAATTTCATCCCATTGGAACAATTTAAAAGCCCTGAAAAGAAAAGAGTTTTCCAAAAGAGATTATTATGGGTTAGAGGTTTCCATGACATTTACAACCCCGAAATGGCAATTAAAACAATGGCTGAACTGTTAAAAAAACACCCAGATGCCAAATTAACAATGATAGGGCCTGATAAAGGTACTATGGAAAGTTGTAAAGAATTATCAAACACATTAAAGGTGAGTAATAATATTAGCTTTATTGGATTTGTTCCCAATAATGAACTTATCAGCTACTTTCAAAATGCAGATATCTATATAAACACCACTCGATATGAAAGTTTTGGAGTAGCACTTATGGAAGCTGCAGGAACTGCACTACCTATTGTGAGTACTAATGTGGGAGAAATACCCCTACTTTGGGATAACAACTCAAATATTCTTTTATGCGAAGATGGTGACTTCGTAAAAATGAGTGAACATCTTTGTACACTTATAGAAAATGACGAGTTAAGAGATAGGGTTGCAGAAAATGGACAAAAACTTACACAACAGTTTACCTGGTCGCAAATAGGGCCAGAGTGGCACAGCATTTTACAAAACATAATTTAACACAGCATGTGCGGGATAAGCGGAATTTATAATTACAACTCAGAGCCAGTATCGTTAGAGGCTATAACCAAAACAAGTCGTGCATTAAATCACAGGGGGCCTGATGATTTTGGTTATTGGCTTGACGGCAACATTGGATTTGCTCATCAGCGTTTGTCGATTATTGATACTTCCAATGCAGGACACCAACCCATGCATTCAAGTGATGGAAACTATACCATTGTTTTTAATGGAGAGATTTATAATCACGATGAATTCAGGGATGAATTGAAAGCAAAAGGATTTGTATTTCATTCTTCATCTGATACAGAGGTTTTGTTAAACTTGTTTATAGCATACGGACACAACATTTTAAATCGCCTGAATGGCATGTTTGCATTTGCCATTTGGAACAAAGCAAAACAAGAACTTTTTGTATGTAGAGATCGAGTTGGCGTTAAGCCGTTATACTATTACCATGATCAAAAAACATTTAGATTCGCTTCTGAACCCAAGGCGATTTTTGCCAGTGGCATAAAAGCACAAGTAAACACCGAAAATATTAATGAGTGGTTAATGTATCGATTTACCTCTGGTGAAGAAACCTTGCTTACAAACATTAAAAAACTTTTGCCAGGCCACTATACATATATAAAAAAAGATGGTCAAATAAATCCAATTCAATGGTGGAATTTAAAAAACCAAATTGAGAACCATCCTATAATAAAGTCTCCGTTAGAATGGTTTGAAGAAACTTTTCATAGTTCTGTAAAATACAGAATGGTAGCCGATGTTCCTGTTGGTATATTATTAAGTGGAGGTTTAGACTCTAGCAGTGTTGCAGCATCATTAAAACTAAATAATTACAATGGCATTGAAACTTTTAATGTTGGGTTTCACGATTATGTAAACGATGAATCTGCAATTGCAAAAAAGTATTCGAGTGATATTGGGTTTAATTTTAATGGAATACATGTTGAAAAGCATGATTTATACCAATCGGTTGTAAATTCTACAATTTCATATGATGAACCACTTGTTCATATGAATGATCCTCAAATTTACGCGTTAGCAAATCACGCAAAGAAAAAGGTAAAAGTGCTGTTATCTGGAGAAGGTGCTGATGAATTTTTAGGAGGGTATGTTCGTTACAAAACTTTTAAATATATAAACTATAAGTCATACATAAAAACTATCCTAAAACTTACTCCAGAAAGATTTAAAACAACTCGAATTCATAAGCTAGAAAGATATTTAGAATTTGGAGGCATCAATCAACTAACGCTTGCAAATGCATCCAACTACTTTGAAACTGACTTCAATAAAATTGGATTACAGTACATGGGTATGAGCAATCCATACAGGGCTAAAATACTAGCCGAAGCAAAGCAACTCTATCCTAAAGAACCAGAAAGACAACTACTCTATTTCGACCAGCATACATACTTACAATCATTAAATGACCGTAATGATAGAGCAACAATGGGTGCGTCAATAGAATGTCGTGAACCATTCCAAGACTACAGATTAATGGAAGGTTTAGGATCTTTAGAAACTAAATATTTATTGAGTGGATCTAAAGGTAAATACTTGCTTAAAACTACTATGAAAAAGTATTTACCAGAATATATTTTAGGGCATAAAAAGGTAGGTTTCTCGGTGCCTTGGAAAAATTTAATTAACAATAGTGAAGAACTAAATAGTACCTATCAAGAATTTCTTGAGTCGGATATCTTTGAATTAGTGGGTCTGAATAAATCATCTAAAAACACACTTATTCAATATAGTCAGGATAAGAACAACCTTTTTGACCAACTCCTACTACAATTGTTTTTCATGTACATTTGGAAAAAGCATTACCTTAATCAATACCAATAGAATAAATGATTTTAAACCGTTTTTTAGAAAAAATCATTATGCCTTCCGGAGACAAAATTCTTGGTACAGAGTTTATGAAAACTCTAGTTGAATGGCGTAATATTCAAAAATTAAATGAAACTGATTTAGATACGTTACAAAAGAATAAACTAGAGAAGTTAATATCCCATTCTGTATCAAATATACCCTACTACAAAAACCTTAGAGGCAAAACAAACTTATCAATTAAAGATTTCCCTATAATAACCAAGGAGATAATCAGATTGAATTTAGATGACATGTTGTGGCATCCAACAATTAAAGATCAATTAGTTTGTGAAAAAAGTAGCGGCTCTTCTGGAGTTCAAGGAATGGTGTACATGAGCAAAAAAGAGCAATCTAAAATCATGGCCTTACAGACTTTGATGTGGGAATGGGCTGGTTACAAAATCGGGAAAGAAATTCTACAGACGGGAATGACCAAAAACCGAAGTACTATAAAAACGCTTAAGGACTTATTACTTAGGGTTGATTATCAAGTAGCTTTCGGGTTATCAGAGCAAGAGATTCGTGACATTCTTATAAAACATACCGATAAGAAAAACATACTTTTTGGAGGATATGCCTCCTCATTATATTTATTTGCTCAAACCGCAATTAAACACAACATGAAAAACATACGGTTTGAGGCGGTTATTAGCTGGGGTGACAAAATGTTTGACCACTACAGATCAACTATTGAATCTTGTTTCAACTGTAAAGTATACGACATATATGGATCAACAGAAGGATTCGTAATTAGTGGACAAAAAGATTTAGATTACCATTATGTTTTCACTCCCCACGTATATCTTGAGATTTTGGATAAAAATGGAAATGAGGTTAAAGATGGTGAAATTGGGCATGTAGTTGTAACAAGTCTTGATGCATACGAAATGCCACTAATCAGATATAAATTAGGTGACTTGGCAATTAAACTTCCGAAACAGAGTTATCCCAAAAACAGAAGCCTGCAACTCCCATTACTTCAAAAAATAGTTGGTCGTGAAACAGATATAGTATACACACCAAATGGAAAAGGTCTTATTGTACATACGTTTACTGGTATTATGGAACACTATCAAGAAATCAAACAATTTAGAGTTTTACAAAACTCACTTGATGGAATTAATATAGAATATATACCAAGTAAAGATTTCAACCTGAAGGTTATTGACGAAATAAAGAATAGAATTTATCAAGAGGTAAATGAAATATTCACTATTGAGTTTACCGAGGTTATCACTATTCCTGATTCTCCATCTGGTAAACCTCAAATTATTGTATCATCACTTAAACGAATTTAGTTAAACTTAATGATTGATGTAAGCGTTATTATTCCGACACTTAACGAGGAAAAATATATTGGAAATTTACTTACTACTTTAATTGAGGAGAATAACTGCTCAATTGAAATATTTGTATGTGATGCTGGGTCGACAGATAACACTAAACAAATAGTAAATGACCTAAAGTTGGATAATGTATTTTTGATGCACAATGAACGTAAGTTCGTTTCATTCGCCTTTAATGATACTTTTCCTAAAACCCAAGGGAAATATATTGCGTTACTCGGAGCGCACGCAAAATACCCACCACACTATTTTGATTTTGCAATCAAATACCTGAATACAGAATGTGATGTAGTTGGGGGACCTCTCATTCAACTTGGGAAAAACTCATCGGGCAGTGCAATTGCCAATGCCATGAGTTCTAAATTTGGTGTTGGTGGAACCGAATTTAGAACAGAAAGAAAAAAAATGTTTGTAGATAGTGTTGCTTTTGCAGTTTATAAAAGAGAGATATTTAATAAAATTGGATTATTAGATGAGGAGTTAGTGCGTAATCAAGATGACGAACTACACTACAGAATGAATGCAAATAATTACAAACTACTTATGGTACCAGAAATGGAATGTAGTTACTTTGTAAGAGACTCGCTATCTAAATTATTCAAACAATATTATCAATATGGTTACTATAAACCTTTGGTTTTTGCCAAAGTAAAATCAGGGATCAGAATAAGACACCTTGTTCCATCCCTTTTTGTTTGTTACTTATTATTACTGCCAATACTTTTGCAATTCAGCACAATATTTTGGGCACCACTTAGCCTCTATCTTATTCTTGCTATAGCATTCGGAATTAAGGCTAATGCATCAAACAAGTTAATTGTAATCTTAGCGTTCATTACTTTGCATATAAGTTATGGACTAGGTTTTTTGTTAGGCATGCCGTTTTACTTTAAATACAACAGGAATGAATCAAATTAAATATGCAAACGAGAGTGATTTAGTAAAAATCGCAAAATGTCACATAGCAGCATTTCCGAGTTCATTGAGCAGTAAAATGGGTTACACATTTATTAGTAATATGATGCGTTGGTACCTGAGCGCACCTAACAAATTTTTATTCTTTATTGAAGATGAAAATACTGTGATAGGTTATTGTGGGGGGCATCTTCAGGATGGTCGTGATGGTTTTGGTGCTGCATCAGGAATGACACAATTTGGCTTTTCTTCAGCACTTAAATCATTACTTAAAAAGCCGTGGCTGTTCTTTCATCCCGACTTAATAGCGCGCTACAAATTTATTTATATCAACATACTTCGTAAACTCAAACTAAAAAACGACAAACCACTCGCAGAAGTAAACACTAACTATTCAGCACAACCTCTTACCGCAGGGCTAGTAGTTATTGGTGTAAGGCCTACTCTACAACAAAAAGGATTAGGCACTATTTTGCAGCAAGAGTTTGAGAGAAAATCGATAGAAATGGGAGCTCAACAACTGCAGTTATCTGTTCGCACAGACAACGCTAGAGCTATAAAGTCTTACCAAAAAAATGGTTATGAAATAACCAAAGAAGTACAACCTTCATACATCATGATAAAAAAATTAAATTAAGAATATGAATACATCTCCTATAAAATTTGCAATTGCCGGTTGTGGACACATCGGTAAACGTCATGCCGAAATGGTTAAACGTAATCCCGAAGCCGAATTGGTTGCGGTAATTGATAGTGATAAAAACAAACAACAAGAATTATCAAGCCTATATCCTGGTGTTCCTTTTTTTGATAGTGTAGAAAATTTTCTGCAATCAGCAATAAAGGCTGATGTAGTAAACATTGCTACACCTAATGGCTTACATGCCGACCAAGCCAAGCAATGCTTAACCGCTGGCATGCACGTGGTAATTGAAAAACCAATGGGGCTTACTAAGCAAGCTTGCGAAGAGGTTATTTACAAAGCACTTCACCACTCTAAACATGTGTTTTGTGTGATGCAAAACAGATACTCGCCACCAAGCGAGTGGTTAAAAGAAGTGGTTACTTCTGGATTATTGGGTAAAACATTTATGGTTCAGGTAAATTGTTATTGGAACCGCGATGATCGCTACTATAAAAAAGAAGGCTGGCATGGTAAAAAAGATTTAGATGGTGGAACGTTGTTCACCCAGTTCAGTCACTTTATTGATTTGATGTATTGGGTTTTTGGTGATATTACCGACATTAAAGCCAACTTTGCTGATTTTAACCACGAGCATTTAACCGATTTTGAAGACTCGGGTTTTGTTACGTTTAAATTTATTAACGGAGGAATGGGTGCGTTAAATTACTCCACTTCTGTTTGGGATAAAAACTTAGAAAGTAGCATGACCATTATTGGCGAAAATGGCACCATAAAAGTGGGTGGCCAGTACATGGACAAAGTGGAATATTGCCACATAAAAGATTACACCATGCCTGAGTTACGTCCTACAAATCCACCTAACGATTACGGCCCATATAAAGGCAGTGCAGCCAACCATCATTACATTATAGAAAACGTAGTAAATGTATTGAAAGGTAGAAGCGCCATTACCACCAATGCTTTAGAAGGATTAAAAGTGGTGGATATTATAGAGCGTATTTATCAGTTGAAGGGTATCTAGCTTTTGGCCGTTAGACATTAGCAATTGGCAGAAAAACTATGAACTATTCAAAACTCCTAACTCCCTTTGTGTTCGCTGTGTAATCTTTGTGTTCTTTGTGGTTAGTTAGCTGTTGGCTCAACTATAAACATTAAACCATAAACCAATAACAAACTTTGATTTACATTACACACGATATTGATTGGTTAAATCCTTGGCAACCATTGGCGATTGCAAAAACAGCTACCCATGGGAAAAAGTGGCTCCGGTTACATCAACTCAAAAATCGAAATGTATTTTTATTAGGTATTGATGCTTTGCTTGAAACCAATGCGCATCAAAACGTAGAAGCAATTTGGCATATTGGTGCATCAATCCAAAGTACTTTTTTACCAAAAGGATTACGCTACCAATATAGCGATGCCGACTTTAATAAAGTCATACAAAAATTAAATGAAGCTCAAGTTGAAATTGGACTACATAGCGTAGCCACAGAAACCATAGCAGCACAAGCGCAGCGTTTAAAACAAGCTATTCAAAAGCCCATAAATTATCACCGCAGTCATTATTTAAACTACAACGCCAACCTGCTTTATCCGCAGTTACAACAATGTGGTATACCCACCGATTTTAGTTTAGGCCATGCACGCAACATCAACATTAATTTACAAAACACATCAGCAAACGGGGTAAATATTGTACCCACCATTTTGTTTGATAATATGTTCTTTTTTCATCAACCGGAATTTGTGTTTGAGCAATTCAAACTAGCGCTTCAACATGCGCAAGCTCATCAACAAGATGTAGCTATTCTTTTTCATCCGGAAAATTTCCTCATTAACAATGCACTTCACGAGTACTATCAAGAAACATTAAAAATCGTAAAGGAATCCAATCGTTAACCTTTAACAGTTGACTTTTAACCTTTAATTATAACCTAAACTCACAAAACCAATCAACGCATCTCGAAATCTCGTCTCTCGTCTCTTCCTTTCACTCATCCTCTGTGGTCGTTGTGCTACCATTGTGTACTTCGTGGTTTTAATGTGGCTATTATTTTAGATGCTGTTTAACAAACTATAAACCAAAAACAATAAACCATAAACCCAAGCTAACCATTCAACAAATCAACTGAGCAACTAATAACTAAATTTTGTAAACTTGTGGCATGATACCATTTTCGCCACCACACATAGATCAAAAAATAATTGATGAAGTTGTTGATACCCTAAAAAGCGGTTGGATAACCACAGGACCAAAAACCAAGCGTTTTGAAAAAGAACTTACGGCATATTGTGGCAATCAAGCTACATTATGTTTAAACTCGGCCACAGCAGGACTTGAAATTATGTTGCGTTGGTTTGGTGTGGGTCCGGGCGATGAGGTGATACTTCCGGCATATACCTACAGTGCTACCGCCAATGTGGTGATGCATTGTGGCGCAAAACCTGTTTTTGTTGATGTAAATAGCGATTTTAACATTAACCCCGATGAGGTAAAAAAAGCCATCACTCCAAATACTAAAGTAATTATGCCAGTTGATTTTGGTGGCATGCCTTGCGATTACGATGCACTAAACGCATTGGTAAATTCAACAGAAACAAAATCGATGTTTGTGCCTAAAACTGCCGAACAAAAATTATTAAACAGGATATTAGTACTTAGCGATTCGGCTCATAGTTTTGGCGCAACCTACCAAGGTAAAACAGCAGGAAGTTTAACCGATGTTTCTGTTTTTAGTTTTCATGCAGTAAAAAATTTAACCACTGCCGAAGGTGGTGCAGTGGCACTTAATTTACCCGCTCCGTTTAATAACGAAGAAATTTACAAATACCTATGTGTAAAAACGCTACATGGGCAAAACAAAGATGCCTTAGCAAAAACACAACCCGGTAATTGGCGCTATGATATTGTAGAGCCTGGTTATAAAATGAACATGACCGATATAATGGCGGGTATTGGATTGGTAGAGTTAAGCAGATATAAAACTGAAACACTACCTGTGCGTAAAGCTATTTTCGATAGCTACACACAAGCATTTAGTAAGCAATCGTGGGCAATTATTCCGCCTTATCAAACCAACGAAAAAACGAGTTCGTTCCACTTATATGCATTACGTATACAAGGTGCAACAGAAGCTCAACGCGATGCTATCATGGCCAAAATATTCGACCGAAAAGTAAGCGTGAATGTTCACTTTATACCTGTACCTATGATGAGTTTTTACATAGGACAAGGTTACAGCATCAGCAATTATCCAAACACCTTTGCGCAATATCAAAATGAAATATCATTGCCTGTTTGGGTTGATTTAACAGCCGACCAAATTAAACAAGTAATTGATACTGTTACGGTTTGCGTGGAAGAAGTGATGAATGCTTAATTATACAGTAAGTGATTAAACGTTTATTCGACATTTTTTGCAGCAGCATTGGCTTAATTATTTTATCACCCATTTTATTGCTGTTAGCTTTGCTCATAAAATTAGAGAGCAAAGGCCCCGTTTTTTTCTTACAAACTCGAGTTGGCTTAAACAACACCGATTTTAAACTATTTAAGTTTAGAAGCATGTTTATGGATGCCGAAAAAAGAGGGCAACTTACAGTTGGCATGCGCGATCCACGCATTACCCGCATGGGCTATTATTTGCGTAGGTTTAAATTAGACGAGCTACCACAACTCCTTAATGTTATAAAAGGCGACATGAGCTTGGTGGGCCCACGACCAGAAGTCCGTAAGTACGTTAACCTGTACAACACCAAGCAAATGCAGGTGCTAACTGTACGCCCGGGAATAACCGATTATGCCTCCATAAAGTTTATTAACGAAAACGAACTTTTAGCCCAAGCAAACGACCCAGAAGCCTTCTACATAAGTGACATCATGCCCCAAAAACTAGAGCTAAATATCTCATATATAGAACAAAAAGGCTTTTTTAAAGACATTTCACTAATTCTAAAAACCTTCTTAAAAATAATTTATTGATTAAGTTTTGCTTAAAACATATAAATTGCGTAAGTAAACCAAACCACGAAAAATTAAGATGAGCTTTTTAAGAAAAATATTCCCTACCACTAATAGTATACCGCGGTGGGTAATATTCTTTATCGATCTAGGCATCTGCGTATTCTCCTATTTCTTCGCCACATTACTTCGCTTCAACTTTTTAATTGAAGATTATTTTGCGGCCGAATACTTAATGCCATTGCCCATTGTAGTTCTTACTAGGGCACTTTTTATGATTTACTACAAAGCCTATGCTGGTATCATTAGGCACACCACTTTACAAGATGCACTAAGGGTATTTTATACAGTAACCTACAGTACAGTAGTAATTGCCATTTTAAACATTGCCTACAAACACTTTAACCCTGCAGGTAACTCCTTAATACCATTATCAATACTTATCATTGATTATATTGGTACTATTTTGTTGATGAGTGCTTTTCGCTTGGGAGTTAAAATTTTGTACATGTACATTACCAAACCCGAAGTAGTTATTCAACGAAACATTGCTGTTTTTGGTGCGGGCGAAGCCGGTATTATTGCCAAACGCAAAATTGAACAACACGCAGGTGGCGAGCTTAAAGTAATTGCTTTTTTTGATGATAACTTAAAACGCAGTGGCAATTATATTGATGGAATAAATGTATATAATCCTTACAAAGAGTTTGATACAGTTGTACAAAAGCTAAAAATACAAGAGATTATTATTAGCGATTATGATATCAGTAAATCGCGCAAGCAAGAGTTAATTGAAAGCTGTTTAACATACAATATCAAAGTAAGAAACGTACCTCCTATTGAAAAATGGATTAATGGTGAGTTAAGCTACAATCAGATTAAGAATGTAAAAATTGAAGATTTAATTGAACGCGATACCATTGTACTTGATAAAGGAGCTATTGCTGCGCAACTTAAAGATAAAGTGGTGATGGTTACAGGTGCTGCCGGCTCTATTGGTAGTGAGATTGTACGCCAGTTACTTACCTTCAACCCTAAACAACTTATTTTGGTTGATAAAAGCGAAATGAGTTTGTACGCTCTAGAAAACGAATTATCGGAAACCACAATGAGTAAGTACAACCAATTGGTTAAACTTATTGTGGGTGATATTTGCAATGTAAACCGCATGGAGTACATTTTTGCCAAATACAAACCCGAAATTGTATACCACGCTGCTGCATACAAACACGTTCCTTTAATGGAGAACAACGCAGTAGAAGCTGTTAAAACCAATGTAGGTGGCACTAAAAATATCACCGATTTAGCGGTTAAACATGATGTAGAGAAATTCGTGTTTGTGTCAACAGATAAGGCGGTTAACCCAACTAATGTAATGGGAGCCTCAAAACGAGTTGCCGAAATTTATGTGCAATCGCTAAACAACTTCTTAATTGAAACCAACTCGGCCAAAACACGTTTTATTACCACACGCTTCGGAAATGTATTAGGAAGTAGTGGTTCGGTAATTCCGCGTTTCAGAAAACAAATTGAAGAAGGCGGACCAGTTACCGTTACCCATCCAGATATTACCCGTTATTTTATGACCATACCTGAAGCTTGCCAATTGGTGTTAGAAGCTGGCAACATGGGTAAAGGTGGCGAAATCTACATTTTTGACATGGGCAAATCAGTTAAAATCATAGATTTAGCCAAGAAAATGATTAAACTATCGGGATTAACCTTAGGACAAGATATTCAAATTGCCTTCACGGGTTTACGTCCAGGTGAAAAAATAAAAGAAGAGTTGTTGGCCGATCAAGAAAACACACTCCCAACCTATCATCCTAAAATAATGATAGCGGAAGTACGTACTTATGACTTTTTACAAGCCGTAAACGAGATTAACGATTTGCTTGATTGCTACGAAGAACAAGATGACGAAAAAATGGTAGCCAAAATAAAAGCCATGGTTCCCGAATATTTAAGTCACAACTCTAGGTTTGAAGTATTAGATTACACACAGAAATAAATTGGTGTACTTTAAATAATTTTACAAAAAAACATTCTGCTCCATTCATACAAAATCCGCTGGTTTTCAGCGGATTTTTTTTATTCTACAGGGCTATTTCCTTCTTTAGAAAATATCTAAATTAGTTTTTTTTTCAAAGCCCGATATTTTTACAATATTGTGAATATATTTGCGCACACTTCTATTGGTATAGTGGGTTGAAACCATTGCTATCACTAGTTATTTAAACCTTGAACAATCAGATTGTTACGATGAGATTTTTAAGAATTACTTCATTATTTGCCATCCTCGCGGTAAGCATTTCGTTTGCAAAAGCAGACGTTGCTGAGGGTGAAAAATTATTTAATGCCAACTGCGCAGCATGTCATGCGCTAAATGAGAAAATTGTTGGCCCAGCATTAAAAGGTGTTAACGAAAAGTACGATGAGGCTTGGCTCCAAAAATGGATCAAGAACTCGCAAGCTATGGTTAAAAGCGGTGACGCTAAAGCCTTGAAAGTTTACAACGAAAACAACCAAATGGTGATGACTTCGTTTGAAAACTTAACAGATGCTCAAGTAAAATCAATTTTAGAGTACATTAAAACGCCTCCAGCTGCACAAGCTGCTGCAGCGCCAGCTGCAGGTACAGATGCTACCGCTACCTCAGTAGCACCAGCTGCTGCACAAGATGGTTTTTACAACAACACTACATTTATTGCTTTAGCGCTTATGGCGTTAATCTTATTTGTGATTGTGTTTGTATTGTACCGTATTAAACAAAACGTAGAAAGCATTTACTACCAAAAATTCCCAGAGATTGCTGCTGCAGAAGCAGAACCTGTAGTAGATGTACGCACTACCTTAAAATACAAGTTATTTACCAAACACCCTGTAGTAGGTACTATAGTGGTAATTTTAGGTATTAGCATTGTAATGGGTATTTACGGGTTTAACTACGGTGTAACCAAAGTGGGTGTTCAAAAAGGATACGCACCAGCGCAACCTATTAACTATAGCCACGAGTTACACGCAGGTAAATACAAAATTAACTGTTTGTATTGCCACAGTGGTGCTGATAAAGGCAAACAAGCTACTATCCCTTCGGCTAGTACTTGTATGAATTGCCACATGCACGTAACTGCAAGCGCTAAATACGATGGCCAAGTTTCGCCAGAAATTGCAAAAATTTATGATGCAGTGGGATGGGATGCTAACAAAAAAGCATACGATCCAACTAAGCAACAAAAACCAATCAAATGGGTACGTATACATAACTTACCTGATTTAGCATACTTTAACCACGCACAACACGTAAAAGCGGGTAAAGTTGAGTGCCAAAGCTGCCACGGTGCTGTAGAAACTATGAAAGTAGTTTACCAACAATCATCGTTACAAATGGGCTGGTGTATCAACTGTCATCGCGAAGCTAAAGTTGATGTAGAGAACAACAACTACTACGAAAAACTTCATGCTGATTTAAAAGCAGAAGGTAAATCGTATGCAACTGTAAGCAACGTAGGTGGTTTAGAGTGTGGCAAATGCCATTATTAATTTAGATTTCAAACTTAAATAGTTGAGATTTATAGTTTTCACTTAGAAAAAATTCATCAATGGAAAATAAAAATAAATACTGGAAAGGTTTAGAGGAATTAAACAACGACCCTAAATTTCTTCAAAACAAAAGAAATGAATTTGCTGAAGGTATTCCGTTGGAAGAAGTACTTACCGAAAATGATGGTGAGTTAACTTCTAACAGACGCGATTTCTTAAAATACTTCGGCTTTGGTATTTCGGCAGTGGCATTGGCAGCTTGTAACAAAGCGCCAATCAAAAATGCAATACCATACATTGTTAAACCAGAAAACGTAACTCCAGGTATCCCTAACTGGTACGCATCTACAAACCCTGCAACGGGTGTAAGCGTATTGGTTAAAACCCGCGAAGGTCGTCCGGTTAAAATAGAAGGTAATCCAGAATCACCAATATTTAAAGGTGGTGTTAATGCATTAGATCACGCTAGTGTATTAGACTTATACGATAACGAGCGTTTACAAGGCCCTAAAGCCGAAGGAAACGATGTAGATTGGAATACTTTAGATGCTAAAATAACTAAAGGTTTAGCAGCAGCTAAAGGTATTCGTATTGTTTCGGGTGCAATTAGCAGTCCATCAACAAAGAGAGCTATTGCTGAGTTTGTGGCTAAATACCCACAAGCTAAACATGTAGTGTACGAACCAGTTTCGTACAGTGCAATTATAGAAGCCAATGCACAATCATTTGGTAAAGGTGTTATACCAGGCTACCAATTTGATAAAGCTAAAACTATTGTAAGTTTTGGTGCCGACTTTTTAGGTACCTGGATTTCGCCAGTTGAGTTTACCAAACAATGGGTTAAAAACCGTAAAGTAGGTTCAACCAACAACGGTGCAAACACCATGAGCCGCCACTACCAATTTGAATCAAGTTTATCAATTACTGGTTCAAATGCAGATGTGCGTGTTCCTTTAAAACCAAGTGCAACAAGTGTCGCTTTAATTAGCTTATACAATAAAGTTGCAGCTTTAGCTGGTGCGCCAAAATTATCATCACCTGGTGATGTAGAGTTTGCCGTAAACATGATTGAAAACTCAGCTAAAGAACTTTGGGCTAACCGTGGTGCATCTATTGTAGTATCGGGCTCAAACAATGTAGCTGATCAATTAATTGTAAATGCAATTAATAGCGTTTTAGGTAATGTTGGTACTACCGTTGATTTAGATAATTACAGCAATCAAAAAGGTGGAAACGATGCTGCATTTGAAACATTAGTTACCGAATTAAACAGCGGTGCTGCTGATGCAGTTATTTTCTATAACTCAAATCCTGCATACAATTACTTTAACTCAGCTAAATTGGCTGAAGGAATTAAAAAAGCTGCAATCTCAGTTAGTTTAAATACTACTGCTGATGAAACTACTGCTTTATGTAAATTCCACGCACCTGATAACCATTTCTTGGAATCATGGGGTGATGTTGAAGCACGCGTTGGTTATACAGGTTTAGTACAACCAACCATTGCACCAGTATTTAACACCCGTCAAGCAACTGAAAGTTTCTTACGTTGGGCTGGTAACAGCACTGATGCTTACACATACGTTAAAAACTATTGGACAGCTACTTTAGGTGGCGATGCTGCTTGGAACAAAGCTTTACATGATGGATTTACTTCATCAAGCAAAACTCCAGTTGCTTACAAAACAAGTGTATTGCCGCAAGATGCAGTAAATGCTGCATACCAAGCGTACACATCAAACAAAGACAAAGTAGAAATTAGCTTATACACTAAAGTAGGTGTGGTTGATGGTAGCTATGCAAACAATCCTTGGTTGCAAGAATTACCTGATCCAATCTCGAAAGTTTGCTGGGATAACTATGCTGCAATTGGCAAAGTAACTGCAGATAAATTAAGCTTAAAAGATGGTGATGTAATCACTATCAAAACTAAAGCTGGTGTATTAGAAAATATTCCTGTATTAATTCAACCAGGCCAAGCTAGAGATACTATTTCGGTAGCATTAGGTTACGGTAGAACAGCAGGTGGAAAAGTAGCTAAAAACGTAGGTAAAAATGCTTACTCATTAGTTAGTTTCAACGGCAAAACATATTCGTACACAGCTGCTGATGTAACAGTAGAAAAAACTGGTGATGATTATGAATTACCACAAACACAAACTCACCATACTATTGAAGGCCGTGATTTAATTCGCGAAGCTTCGTTAAAAGAGTTTGTTAAAGACCCAAGCGCTGGTAACCACAAACATGCACATATCATTACTTTATGGGATGAGCATGATAGCAAAGGGCACCGTTGGGCAATGGCAGTAGATTTAAACTCTTGTACAGGTTGCGGAAGTTGTGTAGTAAGTTGTAATGCTGAAAACAACGTACCAGTAGTTGGCCGTAAAGAGATTTTAAATAGCCGCGAAATGCACTGGATGCGTATCGATCGCTACTACAGCTTTAAAGATAAAGACGGAAAAGTAACTACTAAAGAAAAAGAATACAACAACGAAGCTACAGGAACCGATTTCGAAAATGTACGCGTAGTATTCCAACCTTTAATGTGTCAACATTGCGGTCATGCTCCTTGCGAGTCTGTTTGTCCGGTATTAGCTACCGTGCACAGTTCAGAAGGTTTAAATCACATGGCTTACAACCGTTGCGTAGGAACTCGTTACTGTGCAAATAACTGCCCTTACAAAGTAAGACGTTTCAACTGGTTTAAATACCGTGAAAACGATCAGTTTGACTTCTACATGAACAACGATTTAGGTCGTATGGTTATCAACCCTGATGTTACCGTTCGTTCACGTGGTGTTATGGAAAAATGTTCATTCTGTATTCAACGTATCCAGTCGGGTAAATTACAAGCTAAATTAGAAAACCGTAAAGTAAAAGACGGAGATGTAAAAACAGCTTGCCAACAATCATGCCCAGCTGATGCTATTGTATTTGGTGATGTAAACGACAAAAACAGTGAAATCGCTAAATTATTTAAAAACGAGCGTAGCTACGTATTATTAGAAGAGTATGATGTACAACCTTCGGTTTCATACATGACTAAAATTCGTAACGTGGAAGAAGAATTAGCAGGTGGTTCGCACGAAACACATGCTGAAGCTAAACACGAAGGCGCTTCAAAAGCAGAACATGCACATTAATAAAATTTCTGGTAATTAAAAAACATAACACATGTCATACGAATCACCAATAAGAGAACCATTAGTAAACGGTGGCAAAACATACGCAGATGTAACGCGTGATATTTTGCGCCCAATGGAAAACAAAGCATCAAAAGGCTGGTGGATAGGTTTCACTATCTCGGCAATTGTGCTAGCTATTTGGATTACAGCAAGTACTTACACCTTTTTAACAGGTTTAGGTGTTTGGGGCTTAAACAAAACTGTAGGTTGGGCTTTTGATATCACCAACTTCGTATTCTGGGTGGGTATTGGTCACGCAGGTACACTTATCTCAGCAGTATTATTATTATTCCGTCAAAAATGGCGTATGTCTATCAACCGTTCGGCTGAAGCGATGACAATTTTTGCGGTAATATGTGCAGCATCATTCATTGTATCACACATGGGTCGTCCGTGGGTAGCTTATTGGCCTATTCCGTTACCAAACGCATTTGGTACTTTATGGGTAAACTTTAACTCACCATTAGTTTGGGACGTATTCGCGATTTCAACTTACTTCTCTGTATCATTAGTATTTTGGTACATTGGTTTAATTCCAGATATCGCTACAACCCGTGATAGAGCAACAGGTTTACGTAAATTTATTTACAACTTCTTCTCAATGGGCTGGAACGGTTCAACCCGTACTTGGCATCGTTACGAGATGATTTCGTTAATATTAGCAGGTATTTCTACTCCGTTAGTATTCTCGGTTCACTCTATCGTATCAATGGACTTTGCAACATCGTTAGTACCAGGATGGCATACCACCATCTTCCCTCCTTACTTCGTTGCGGGTGCAATTTTCTCTGGTTTTGGTATGGTATTAACCTTATTGGTTATTGGCCGTGTAGTATTAAAACAAGAAGAATATATCACCATGGGTCACTTAGATGCAATGTGCCGCGTTGTAATGTTAACAGGTACCATGGTAGGTTTAGCTTACATTACTGAGTTTTTCGTTGCTGCATACTCTGGCGTTGAGTACGAACAATATGCATTTATTAACCGTGCAACTGGACCATACTGGTGGAGTTACTGGATTATGATGACTTGTAACTTAATTGCACCGCAAGTATTTTGGACAAAATGGGCGCGTTCAACCCCTTGGTTTATTTTTATCATGTCTATCATTGTAAATATTGGTATGTGGTTCGAGCGTTTCGTAATTATCGTTACTTCATTACATAGAGATTTCTTGCCATCGAGCTGGACTATGTACACGCCAACATTAACTGAGTTCATGATTTTATTCGGATCATTTGGTTTATTCTTTACGTTATACTTCTTGTTTATTCGTTACTTGCCTACTATCAACATGGCAGAGGTTAAATCAATCATTCCTACTCACGCACATTCGCATGATGGCCATGGCCACGATGCATCACACACCATGAAAGGAGAAACAGCACATGGATAATAAAAAAATGTTACTAGGGGTTTATGATGGCCCTGATGCAACTTTTGATGTAACCAAAAGTTTAAAAGAAAAAGGTTATGATGTACATGATGTGTACACTCCTTTTGCAGTTCACAATTTAGATAGAGTTTTAGGTGTAAAACGTTCACGTTTATCTACTGCAGCATTTGCATTTGGAATGACGGGATTAACATCTGCAGTGGCTTTACAATCATATGCTTCGTATTTTGATTGGCCAATGAACGTAGGTGGTAAACCATTTTTACACATCCCAACCTATATTCCAATTACGTTTGAATTATCAATTTTATTTACCGCATTTGGTATGGTAGGATGTTTCTTCATCGTAAACAAAATGTTCTGGGGACGTAACACTGATATTTATGATTTACGTGTTACAGATGATCGTTTTGTAATTGCAGTTAATATTCATGAAGGCAAAACCAATGTTGACGAATTGTCGAACATTTTTAAACAAGGTGGCGCTTTAGAAGTTAGAGAAAGGATAGTAGAACTATGAGAAAATCGATATTTACATTATTAGCCGTAGCAGCTTCAACTACTTTAATGGTAGGTTGCAGTGCAGGTGGCGATAATCCAGGTAGCGAATTTGCACCTAACATGTATGTATCTTTCGCTTACGAACCAATGACTCAATTGGCTAACGAAGACGAAGGCTCAACCAATGGTAACAACACCATTAACCCGTATGGTATGAATATGCGCTTACCGGTTAAAGGTACTATTGCTCGCGGACAATTAGAATTTGCTACTTATAGCACACCTAAAACCAACGAAGGTTACGAGGCAGCTAGCGCACTAAAAAATCCATTAGCAGCTACAGAATACAACTTAACTGAAGGTAAACGTTTGTTTAACATCAACTGTACTCCTTGCCATGCCGAAGACGGTAACGGTGAAGGAACTATTGTAAAAGATGGTAAATACCCTCGTGTACCTGCTTACGCAGATAGGCTTCCAACAATTACTCCAGGTAAAGCTTTTCATAGCATCACCCATGGTAAAAACTTAATGGGAGCTTACGGTTCGGTATTAACTCCAACCCAACGCTGGCAAGTAATCCACTACATTTATCAATTAAGTGGTGTAACAGCAGCACCTGCTAATTCAATTAAATAATTAAAAAAACTCTACAGATAATGGGACACACAACTGCCATTCAATTAAGAGAAGAAAAATTTGTACATACCGATAAAGCAAAACGCTTATCGTATATACTTATGGGCTTGGGATTATTATTAGCCATAGTTGGTTACTTTACCTATCACCCAAGTATCGAAGGATTAACACAAGAAGAATTGCATCATTTGCCAATGAAGCGCTTATTAGGTAGCTTATTGTTTAATGGATATTTCTTTTTCATCATTTCAACTCTAGCAATCATATTTATTGTAATCAGCCAATTGGCCAACGCAGGTTGGTATGTTGCTGTGCGCAGGGTATTTGAAGCTATGAGTGAGTTTATGCCTATTGGCGCTATTGTTTTATTTATAGTTGTATTCTTAAGTTTATTCGTATTCCACGGTGGTATTTACCATTGGGCACACGATGGCGTAATGGAAACAGATCCATTATTAGCTAAAAAAACTTGGTACTTAAATAAACCATTCTTTTTAATTCGCTTAGTTGCATTTACTGGTTTCTGGGTATGGGCTGCTAGCATGGTTAGAAAATACTCTCGCCAAGAAGATGAATTATCTAAAGGTTTAATGGATACTACCTACTTTGATAAAACTTACCGTTTATCGGCTTTGTTTATGATTGTATTTGGTTTCACCTTTAGTATGTTCGCTTGGGATATTACCATGAGTGTTGATGCACATTGGTACTCAACCATCTTTACTATTTACAACTTTGCTACAGGTTGGGCTAGTGCCATGACTATTGCCTATTTACTAACTTGGTACTTACGCAAAAATGGTTACATGGAAGGTATTGTAACTGATGAGCACATGCATGATTTAGGTAAATGGGTATTCGCTGTATCTATGTTCTGGACTTACATGTGGGTTGCTCAATTCTTATTAATTTGGTACGCAAACATTCCTGAAGAGGTTGCATACTATGAGCCACGTATGTATGGTAGCTACAAATTCAGTTTCTACATCAACTTAGTATTAAACTTCATCGTTCCTTTCTTTGTATTGATGAAAAGAGGTGCTAAACGTAATGTAAACGCAGGTGCTATTGCAGGTGCTTGTATTTTAGTTGGTCACTGGAATGATGTTTATTTAATGGTTATGCCTGGTGCTATGAATTTAGCAACTGCTGTAACAGATCATAATCCTACCGGTATTACTGAAGTACCTTCGCAAGGTGTAGGTTTAATGGAAATTGGTTTCTTGGCATTGTTTGCTGGTTTATTCTTATACATTGTATTAAAAGGATTAACCAAAGCTAACTTGTACCCAACCAAACATCCATTTATTTTGGAAAGTGTACAACACGATACTGGTGTTTAATACATCAAACACATTATAGAAAAAAGCCTCGAGTAACAATTACTCGGGGCTTTTTT